>JAQSWE010000032.1 GCA_029266795.1 Alphaproteobacteria bacterium
GGGCCATGGCCCGCATATCCCCGCAACGCCCGCCGTGCTGTTGGCGCAGGGGCTGGTGCACAACACCATCACGAAGCGGGGCGCCATGCCCTGCATCGGCATGATCTCGCTGCAGCATTACATCGCAGGGTTAAACGGGTTGGATATCCGCACAATGGAAACCACTACACCCGCTTGAAGACGCCCGTCTGGTAAAACGTCTCGCCCAGCTGCGGATGCACCATCGAAATGGTGAAGCGGAAATCGCCATTGCCGAGGTCATCATGGATGACATGCGTGCGGCCGGGCGCGAGGAAATGCGGCAGCGGCAATCGCCTCCCGAAGACCTCCCAGAAATAGCGCGTACTGACGAAGTGCAAAGAGCCGTTTTCAGGATAGACGTCGAGCACCATGCCGAAACCGGCGCCCACGCATTCCATCATCTGCCCCAGCTCATTCTCCCGCTTCACGGAAATCACGACATAGGGTTTTCGTTTGGGATAGAAATAAGTGCGCTGCCAGCAGACGCCCGCATAGCCCTGCACCTTGATAAGCTCGACGCGCATAGGCACATTCTTCCCCTCATGAGGGGTCAGCGGGTTGCCGATGACACGCGTCAGGTAGGCGAATAGCCGCCCCATGCGCGAGCAGCGGATTTCCTCCATCGCGCCGGAATAGACGATATTCGACCCCGGCAGCGGGTCCCGCTTGAATCGTTCCTGGATATTCGGGTGCAGATCGCTCCAGCGGTCCTTCAAAAGCCGTCGCAACGACGACACCGGCACGGCGCAGGCTGCGGGCGTATCCGGTGTCAGGCTCACATCTTCTGGCGCGTTCGGCATGGCGGCCTTGAAAAACAAGCATTGTCATGCTATATTTAGATATATAGCTAATAACTAATTATGCCCGATCGGGCGATATTAGGCAACAGGCGGCGAAGGAGCGGTTGATTAAAATGGAAAAAGTGTTCGAAGCCCTTTCCTCTGGCGTCCGCCGCCGCATCCTCGCCTACCTCTCCGCCACATCGCTGACAGCCGGCGAAATCGCGTCGCGTTTCGACATTACCAAACCGTCACTGTCGAAACACCTCAGCATCCTTGAAAATGCGGGACTGGTGAAGGGCGAGAAAAAAGGCCAGTTCATTCATTACAGCCTCGTGCGTGAAAACCTCATCAACACGCTGAACGGTTTTGTGACCGAAGTCTGCCCCGTCGCGCGCCCCCTGAAAAAAGAGAGCCGCGCGCTCGCTGACAAGAAATCCGGCAAATAATTACTTTTTCGCTGACTGCGATTTCGGGTTGTTCACCCAGCCGCCACCCAGCGAGCGGTACAGGTCGATTTGCGCGTTCAGCAGTTCCAGCTTCACCGACGCATAATTGTCGTTGGTCGAGAGCAGGCTGCGCTCCGCCTCCAGCATCGTCTGGTAATCAACAGATCCGGCTTCGTACAGGCCGCGTGACAATTCATATGTCTTCTGCGCTTCCTTCACCGCATCCGCGAAATTCGCCTGCCGTGTTTTGGCAGCCTTCACCGCCGACAGCGCATTTTCGATCTCCTGCAACGACGTCAGCACGGTCAGGCGGTAGTTTTCTGCCAGTTCCAGCTCCCGCGCCGTCGCGCGGTCAACGCCCGCCGCAATGCGGCCACCGTTAAAGATGGGGGCGACCAGCGAGGCCAGCAGCGACAGCGAATTGGTGGCAGGATCGCCGAAGGGCGACACCGCAAGGCCGAGCCCTGCGCCGATATTCACGCTGGGGAAAAACGCCGCACGCGCCGCGGTGATATCGGCATTGGCGGCGATCATGTTCGCCTCCGCCGCCTTGATATCCGGGCGCTGCGTCAGGATGGAGGCCGGCTGCGTCAGCGGCACTTTCGGCGACGCAATGCCGGCGAGGCCCCAACCCTTGATCTTCATGTCCTGCGGCGCGCGGCCCAGCAGCACCGACAAGGCATTCTCCGTCGCATTCACCTGATTTTTCAGCGCGGCGACGGAGGCGCGCGAATTGGCAAGCTCCGTCTTCTGGCGCGATACGTCGATGGCCGAGGTCGATCCGGCATCGAAGCGCGCCTGCGCCACCTTCAGCACTTCGCCGATATTTTTCAGGTTGCGCTCCGCGATTCCCTGACGTTCGCGCAGGTTCAGCATCTGGAAGTAAATCTTGGCAACGTCCGACATCACGATCAGCGCGAGCGCATCATGGCTGTACTGGCTGTTGCGCACCAATGCCTTGGCCGATTTCACGCCCGCGCGGTTCGCCCCGAACAGGTCGAGTTCATAGGAAATATCGATGCCCGCACGGCCGGACGACAGCCAGCCATCGGCGTTCGAGGCATTGCGGCGGGTTTCCGTACCGCCGGCGCTGGCCGAAGCATCCACGCTCGGCACGAGGAATGAATTGGCAATCTGCGCCGATGCGCGCGCCTGACGGATGCGGGCCAGAGACTGTTTGAGGTCGAGGTTCTGCGCCAGCGCCTCGGACATCAGCGCATCCAGTTCCGCGCTCTTGAAATTCCGCCACCAGTCCGCGTTGATCGTCGTTTCGCCCTCGACCACCTTGTCGCCCTTTTTCCAGCCGGCAGGTATGTTCGTGTCCGGCCGCACATAATCGGCGGTGATATCGCATGCGGTCAGGGTCGACAGCATAAGCAGGGCGGCGATGGTCTTTTTCATTTTTCTTACTCCGTTGACAGCGCAGCGACGGGATCGAGGCGCGCAGCCTTCCTCGCTGGAAGATAGCCGAAAACAAGCCCGGTTAAAACAGCAGAACTGAAGGCCAAAATGGGCGGCAGGGGGGCAAAATTCACCTCCACCTCGAACAATGACACCGCCCAGCCCGCCCCGAAGCCCAAGGTGAGGCCCAGAAGCCCGCCGATGATGCAGACGACCGCCGCCTCGATATTGAATTGCAGCATGATATCCCGCATCCGCGCGCCGGTCGCCATGCGGATGCCGATTTCGCGCGTGCGTTCGGTCACGCTGACCAGCATGATGTTCATGACCCCGATGCCGCCCACCAGCAGCGATATGGCCGCAACCGCGCCCAGCAGGACGGTGAGGGTATTCTGTGCCGTCGTCGCCATGTCGATGAAGGACGCCGAATTCATCACGTTGAAATCCTGCGTACGGTGGCGCGCGGTCAGCAGCTGGGTGATCGCATCCTGCGTTTCCTGCATCGCGTCCATATCGGTGACTTTCACGCTGATGCTGTTGACATGCCGCCCGCCGACCAGCCGTACGAGCCCGGTATTGAGCGGTACGAAAACCGCATCGTCCTGATCGCCGCCCCACGGCATCGATCCCTTTTTCGTCATGATGCCGATGACTTCGAAGGGGATATTCTTGATCAGCATGTATTTGCCGATCGGGTCTTCTTCATTCGGGAAGATTTTATCGATCACCGTCTGGCCGATGACGGCGACCGACGCATTGCCTTGCGTGTCGCGGTCGGTGAAGAAATTGCCGCTTTCAACCTCCCAGTTGCGCACAGCGGGCATGGAGGGGCTGACGGCGGAAACCGATGTCGCGTAATCAAGGTTACCGAAGCGCAAGGTCTGCCGCCCGCGCCGCTCCGACGTCACGGCCTCGACATTCGGCAGTTCCTCGATGGCTTCGGCGTCTTCTGGTGTCAGCGTCACGATATCGCCGCCGCCCCTGAAACCCGCCATGCCGGGGGAGACGAGGATGACGTTCGTGCCCATCGAATTGATCTGGTTCAGCACCTTCTGCTTGCTGCCGTCACCAATCGCCATCATCGTCACAACAGCGGCCACGCCGATAATGATGCCGAGCAGCGTCAGCATGGTGCGGAACACATTCGCACGCAAGGCGCGAAACGCCGTCTTGAAAGACTCGGCAATTTCCGCCAGCAGCCCCGGCGTGCGCCCCTTGCGCTCCGCCGCTGCGGGCATTTCTGCGGGACGGTCAAACGCACCTGAATCACTCGCGATCTTGCCGTCATGGATGCGGATGATGCGGTGCGCGTTCTGCGCGACTTTTTCGTCGTGGGTGATCAGGATGATCGTGCGGCCTTCGCTGTGCAGCTTCTTCAAAAGCTCCATCACCTCATGCCCGCTCTGGCTGTCGAGCGCGCCGGTGGGCTCATCCGCCAAAATCACCGGCGGATCGTTCATGAGCGCGCGCGCAATCGCCACGCGCTGCTGCTGACCGCCCGATAATTCGCCGGGGTGGTGGTCGAGGCGGTTGCCCATGCCGAGCTGCGCCAGCAGGGATTCCGACCGCTCCAGCCGCTCCGCTTTCGTCATGCCGTCATAGACGCCGGGGATTTCGACGTTTTCCTGAGCGGTCGCGGTCTTCAAAAGGTTATACCGCTGGAACACGAAACCAAATGTCTTGCGGCGCAAATTGGCGAGCTCATCCGGTTCCAGCGAGGCCGCCTGTTCGCCGCGAATGATATATTCACCCGCTGTCGGGCTGTCGAGACAGCCGAGGATGTTCATGAGCGTCGATTTGCCGGAGCCCGACTGCCCCATCACCGCCACAAACTCGCCCTGCGCAATCTGCAATGTCACGCCGTCGAGAGCCTTCACGACCGTGTCGCCGCTTTCGTAATGCCGCTGGATTTTTTTGAGTTCGAGGAGAACCGTCATAACCTGCCGCTCATGTTGCGCATGCGGCGCGGCACGCCCGCCATCGGGTCGCCGCCCGCAGGGGCTTCCATCGTCACCTTGTCGCCTTCGGCCAAACCCTGCTTCACTTCCGCCATCGAGCGGTCCATCAACCCGACATGGATAATCTTTTCGGCACCCTTGCTGCCCGGCTGGCGCACGCGATAGGCGATGCCGCCATCCTTGTCTTCGCGCGGCGCACGCTTGCCGAGCGCGGAAATCGGCACCAGCGGTACGTTATTAGCGCGGCCCATGACGAAGAACATCTGCGTGCTCATGCCGCTCATCAACTGGCGGTCCTTGTTTTCGGCATCGACAAGCACGTTATACAGCACAACCTCGTTCACAACATCGGGCGTCGGCAAAATCTGGCGCACCTTGCCCGTCCATTTGCGGCCCTGCGCGCCGAGTGTGGTGAAATACACTTCCCCGCCTTCTTTCAGCCGCATCACATCGGCTTCGGCCACTTGCGCACGCACCGTCATGATATCGAGATTCGCCAGCTGCACGACGCGCGGCGCGGATTGCGTGGCATTCAGCGTTTGCCCTTCCTTCGCATCGGCAATCACCACAGTACCCTCCATCGGGGCATAGATTTTGGTGTAGCCTAAATTCGCCTTGTCGCCGTCGAGCGCCGATTGGGCTTCCTGCAGCTGCGCATCCAGCGCGTCGCGCTGCGCCTTCGCAATAATCATAGCTGCCTCCGCGCTCTCGAACGCGTCCTGACTGACGGCTTTCGTCTCCACCAGTTTTTTCGTGCGGTCGAATTGCAGGCTGACCAGCGTCACCTGCGCATCCTGCTGCGCGATCTGCGCGCGCAGGGTCTTGATACGCGCTTCGTCGGCCTGCACCTTGGCGTCATACAGCTTCGGGTCGATCTCGGCGATCAGCGTGTCTTTTTTCACGACATCGCCCAGTTCCACATTGATCTTCTTGATCTGGCCGGACACCTGCACGCCCACATCGACGAATTCTTTCGGCTCCAGCTTGCCCTGCGCGGTCACGACTTCCTCGATATCGCCGCGCGCGATCGTGACGACGGTGACGCGCGCCGCGGCATCTTCTTTTGCGCTGCGCTCTTTCCAGTATTTATAACCGCCAAAGGACAGCGCACAGAGCACGGTCAGCGTGACGAACACCTTTGCAGGTTTGCGGATCGACGGTTTTTTCTGTGCCATATCGCCTTGTCTCCGGTCATTCTGAAAAGCCACGCGCACCCGGACGGGTGCAGGCAAACGTTTGTATTCATTAAACGTGCCAAGCGGGGCGCGCTTACGCCTTATTAATATAACGTGCCAATTCTTAATGTCCTGCGCATGACGAAATCAATAATTAAGTCATTGATATTATTTGGTAGTTATTTGTTTTGACTTGGCAATTCGTTATCAGGTAAAAATGATTTCCATATTTATCAAGGCTTGAGGATGAAATGACGTTCCGCAATGACCAGCTTTTCTACGCCGCCATCTGGTGGGCTTCGGGCCTCGACGGCGCATTAGCCTATACGGATAGTGTTTTCAAAGACTATGGCATGACGCCGGTCGCGCTGGAGCCGTCCACCAAGCGAAACAAGGAACATGACGACGTCCCCGTGACGGAGCAGCAATTCCGCACCTATTTCGACGCGCTCTATGAAGGCCTGAAAAACGGCGTGGAGAAACCGGAACGCACGGGCGAGCCGGGCCACACGCATATCGCGCTCGAACAGTCTTTCGGCACCTCCAGCGACCTGCCCATGTATCCCGACTTCCCCTATTCGGATGTGATTGAGATGGCGACAGCCGTGTCGGGTATTTCGCGCCACGCCCATGCGAAAGCGCATAAGGTTGAAATTCACGACACCGGCCATCTTTTCGTGACCAAGGAAGTGAACGGCCAGTACCGCTTCGTCGAATTCGATTATCCGGGCAGCCCGCTGCTCGATTACATGGCGAAGCCGACCTTCACCAAGGATGACATGAAAGACACGAAACAGGTCGTGTGGGAAACCTTCTTCCGCGTCGTGCCGCTGGAGGAAGGCCAGAAATACCAGTCCGGCTGGATGAGCGTCGCCAACACCCGCGTCTTCCGCGAAAACACCGCGCGCGCAGGGCAAGCGCTCACGCTCGGCCATTATGAATCAAGCGTGCCGCTCGCCGAGCTGACCGACGCAGAAATTATCGCCGGCACCGAAAAAATCACCGGCAGCATGGCGGTCGACGCCGATGAATACACGGCAGGCTATGCCAGCGAGCGCAGCCAGTCGCAGGTAGAGGCAACCGAAAATCCCGGCATCGTGCGCCACCTGAAAGGCCCCGTGACGGTCATGGATGTGACGGAGAAAATGTCGCTGTTCACGGGCCTGAGCTTCGTGATCGCAAAACCGGGCGACAAAATTATTATCGAGCAGGAGGGTTATTCACCCCGTGTGATCCGCAAGGACAGCCTCGATACCGGCAAGGTGAAATTCATTCCCTTCAACCCCGAAAAGCCCCCGGGCGTGAAGCCGCCGCAGCCTTAAGCGGCGGCGAGCAGGAACGGGTTCAGCTTTTCCGCGATGCGGCGGTGGCCGGTGGCGGTCGGGTGCAGACCGTCGAACAGCATGGTCTTCAGGTCATCGCCCGCCCAGTCGCGCCAGATATCGGCGAAGAACAGTCCCTCCTCCTTCGCCACTTTTTCGATGATCGAATTGAACAGCTCGACGCGCGCCATGTTGTAGGATTTCTCCGTGTTCCATGGCAGCGGCTGCACCTTCGCTTCTTCGATGGGGTTGAGGCCGACGAACGCGACGTCTTGCGTGAATTTGCGCGCGATACCGATCAGCTTGCCGATATGCCGCTCGAACTCGTCCTGCGTGAAGCGGTCCTTCTGCGCCGACATTGAAAAATGCGAGTCATTCATGCCGACGGCGAAGACGATCAGGTTTTTATTGTCGGGGTTGAAGCGCGCGGCCATTTCCCCTTCGATGCGCATCAGCACATCGGCGGCGGTATCGCCCGGGATGCCAAGGTTATAGACCAGCGTACGGTCGCCGCGCCCGTAAATGAATTGCTGGTCGAGCGAAGACCGGATGCGCTGCACCCAGCCGCCCTGCTCGTCCCACTCGCCATAGGCGATGCTATCGCCGAAAAAATAGATGTCTTTCATGTGCCCGTCCGTTTCAGGGAGATTCCAGCATATCCGGGTGATCTTTGAAAGGGGTTAGGTGAAATCATTAGGGAAACTGGATGGGGCTGCAACTTGCGTAAAACCCGCCTGCACAGTAGTCTCGCAGCAGCATCCAAAGACGATTAAAAACCCGCCCCGCTTTCAACCAGAGGCCATGATGACGCAGAACAGAAAAATCGAGACCACCCCCAACGCCAAGGTCATTTCGCAGGAGCGCGTTTTTGACGGCTATCACAAGCTGGACGTGTTCAAGGTGCAGCCGCGCAGCCTGAAACACGGCGGCTGGGCGGAACCGATGGAGCGCGAGGTAATGGTGGTCAAGGATATCGCGGTCGTCCTGCTGTTCATTCCCGAGAGCGACGAAGTGCTGCTCAACCAGCAGTTCCGCGTCGGCGCATTGGTGGCGGGCGTCGAAGATCCCTTCCTGTTTGAATGTGCCGCCGGTGCCGTGGATGAAGGCGAAATGCCCGAAGCCGCCGCGCGGCGCGAAGCCTATGAAGAAACCGGCTGCGACGTGACCGATATCGAATTCATCGGCAAGGCCTATTCCAGCCCCGGCTGCATGGCGGAGCAATTCCACCTCTATGTCGGCCGCATCGAAAAGGCCGAAGCGGGCATTTACGGCCACGAGGAAGAAGGCGAGGAGATCAAGACCCACCTGCTGCCGTGGAAACATGTGCGCGACATGCTGGACAAGGGCGCGATCGCCAACATCACCGCAGGCTATGTCCTGCAATGGTTCGCCCGCAACCATGAACGCATCCGCAAGGAATGGCTCGCGAAATGAAAGCCCTTATCACCGCATCCGAACTGAAAGAAATTTTTGAAAAACCCGGCGTGCGCCTGCTGGATGCCAGCTATGGCCTGCCGCCCACCGACATCCGCATCGGCCATGCGCTCGATTTCGATATCGACGAGGTCGCAGACCCGAACGCCCCCCTCGCCCATACGCTGCCCACGCCGACCGCTTTCGCCGATGCCGCCGAAAAATTCGGCATCTCGAACGGCGACCATGTGATCGTCTATGACCGCAGCGGCGTCGCCATGGCGGCGGCGCGCGTCTGGTGGATGTTCCGCGTGTTCGGCCATGATAAAGTACAGGTGCTGGATGGCGGCCTGCCCGCCTGGGTCAATGCGGGTTATCCCGTCAATGAAACGGCGGATGAAATTCCGCCGCGCGGCACGTTCAAGCCTGCCTTCAGGTCGGAATTGTTCAAGAAGCGCGAAGATATCGTGCAGAACCTGACCGATAAAAAGTTCACCGTGCTGGATGCGCGTGACCCGCGACGCTATGCCGGCGACATGCCGGAGCCCCGCCCCGGCATGGAAAGCGGCCATATTCCCGGCTCGCTCAGCCTGCCCTATGCGGCGCTGATCGACAATCAAACGGGATTGTTCAAAACCGGGGATGCGCTGAAAAGCGCGCTGGCATCTGTTGACGCATCGAAACCCGTCGCCATTTCCTGTGGCAGCGGCGTGACCGCCTGCGTGGTTGCGATCGGGCTGCATAACCTTGGCCATACCGATGCCGCCGTCTATGGCGGGTCATGGGCGGAATGGGGTGGCGATGCGTCACTTCCCAAAACGAAAGGCAGCCAGCCGTGAGCGTCAACGACCGGAACAAGAACACCATCCTGACCCATGCGGGGTCGAAGCCGAACGAATACCACGGCGCTGTCAACGTGCCGCCGCACCGGATGTCGACCATCGTCTTCAACACGTACGAAGAATTTGAAAAAGTCCCGAACGTACCGTTTTCCTATGGCCGCGCCGGAACGCCGTCGAGCGCCGCGTTCGAGGAAGGCATCGCCCTGATCGAAGGCGCGTATAAAAGCGTCGCCACCTGTTCCGGCCTGTCTGCGATCCTGACGACGCTGATTGCCTTTGCCGAGCATGGCGACCATCTGCTGATGCCTGACAACGTCTATGGCCCCAGCCGCAAGACCTGCGAGGCGATCCTGCGCAAATTCGGCGTCGATGTGGAATATTACCCGCCCATGATCGGCGCGGGCATCGAAAAACTCTTCCGCAAAAACACGCGTCTGCTGTTCATCGAAGCACCCGGATCATTGACCTTCGAAGTCCCCGATATCGGCGCGTTCGTCTCAGCGGCCAAAAAGGCAGGCATCAAAACCGCCATCGACAACAGCTGGGGCACGCCGCTGTTCATGAAACCACTCGACCTCGGCATCGATGTTTCCGTCATGGCCGCCACCAAATATATCGCCGGCCATTCCGACGTCATGCTCGGCGTTGTATCGACAACCGAAGAGGCATGGCCCGCCGTGAAACGCGCCGCACTCATGCTCGGCCTGTGCGGCGGGTCGGAAGAATTGTATCTGGCAACGCGCGGGCTTCGCACGCTGCATGTGCGCCTGCCGCACCACCAGAAATCGGCGCTGGAAATCGCCAGCTGGCTGCAGCAGCAGCCGCAGGTTAAGCGCCTGCTGCACCCCGCTTTCGACAGTTGCCCGGGGCATGAGAACTGGAAGAAATATTTCACCGGTTCCACCGCCACCTTCAGCGTCATCCTGCACGAAACGCGCCGCGACAAGATCGCGGCGATGCTGAACGGCATGAATATCTTCCGTCTCGGCTTCAGCTGGGGCGGGTTTGAATCGCTCCTGTTCCCCGAACAGCCCAACCCCATCCGCACCGCCGAGAAATGGTCGGAGGACGGCTTTTCCTTGCGCATCCATGTCGGCCTTGAGGATGTGACGGATCTGCAGCAAGACCTCGCACGGGGGTTACAGCGCCTTGTCGAGTGAATTTTTCGGCCTCAACATGGGCGGCATCGAAAGCCGCGTCGATACCCAAGGCATCGAGAACAAATTCCTCGCGCATGTTTATTTTTACTGGATGACCGTCAAGCAGGCGGCGGTCGACCATCCCTATATCTTCGGCGGCATCGGCTTTATCCTGCTGACGCTTGCCATCTTCGCCGTTCTTTATACCAACAGCGAGCAGTTCCTGCTCTGGCGCGGGCGTCGGGGGAGTACGCGCGCCATGCTGCGCCTCTCGCGCCGTCTGGTGCGCCGCGGTATCCACAAAGACCTCAAGGCCGAAGCCAAAAGCCTGATGAGCGAGGCGCGCAACGGCTATGGCTGGGCGATGTACAACCTCGGCACCCGCATCGGCGCGTCCGACGACCGCTGCTTCAAAAGCCACCGCGCCCTTTCGTTCCTCTGGCTGAAAAAGGCCGCCGCGCAGGACGAGCAGGCGCGCGAGATGATGTATTCCGACCCCACATCCGCCACCCATGTGCATGACGAGGAAAACGACGCCGACCCGTTCAAGGAATTGAAAAACATGGTCGGGCTCGACAACGTCAAAAAATCCGTCGCCGACATCACCAGCCGCACCCGCCTGTTCGAAAAGCGCAAAGCCGCCGGGCTGCCCGTGCAGCAGCCCGCCCTGCACGCCGTCTTCCTCGGCAATCCCGGCACGGGCAAGACAACCGTCGCCCGCATTCTGGGCCGCGCGCTGAAACAGGTCGGCTACCTCTCGCGCGGCCATGTTGTGGAAGTTTCAGAGGGCGAGCTGATCGGCGAATATGTCGGCCAGACCCCCATCAAGGTACACCGCAAGATCCAGCAGGCGCTGGGCGGCGTGCTGTTCATCGACGAAGCCTATGCTATGCTGAACGCAGCGGGACAGGGCGCATCCTTCTCGCAATCCGCCATCGCCACGCTCGTGAAATACATGGAAGACCTGCGCCATGACCTCGTCGTCATCGTGGCGGGCTATCCGGCCGAGATGATCGAGTTCCTCGATTCCAACCCCGGCCTCAAATCGCGCTTTACGGAACTCATCGTATTTCCCGATTATTCCCCGCAGGAACTGGTCAAGATCTACCTGCGCTCCGCCCGCGACCAGAAATACCGGCTCGACAAGGAAGCGAAGGACAGCCTGCTGGAGCTGATGTCGGAAGCGAAGGAAAATTTTACCCATAACTTTTCCAACGGCCGTTTCGTGCGCAATATGTTCGAGGACACCGTCAAGTATATGGCGATCCGCGTCGGCAAAAAGGCCGAAACAACCAAGGACGATCTTGTGCTAATATACGCCGAGGACATCCTCGCGGCCTTCCGCGATGCAAGGCGCGCCTACAGCAAGCGCGACGACGAAAAACAGTCCATCGGCTTCATGCTGGGACGCAAGGATTAAAGGGGACCAAAAAATGGAAATCATCAAATCGATCAGCCTCGGCAACGGCCTTACCCTTGCCTTCGGCCTTTACTTCTTCCTGCTTGGCGTCGGCGTGCCCCTCTGGCCGAAAGGCTTACGCGGCAAATTCTGGGTGACGTTCATCTCCGTATTCTTCCTGCTCGGCGGCTCCGCCAACCTCATGATGATGGCGGGCGCGCCCACCAACCCGGCGGAACTTGCGCTGCAGGAAATCCGCGATGAAATCCGCCCGCCCCGCCAGCTGGACGAGATGATCCGCATCGACGACGTCACGTCCGAGGGCAACACCATCATTTATCACATCACCCTCACCACGACAGACCCCCAGCCCCTCGCCGACAGCATGACCGACACGCTGCGCAGCGACGTGTGCCACAAACAGGATTTCCAGATGAGCCTCGGCATCACGGTCGAAGTGCGGTTCAAGGACGGGAACGGCAACGCCCTTGCGCCCTTCACCATCCGCCCGTCGGATTGCCCGCAACCGCAGAAATAAGGCGGGCTGGAAATGCCCGATAACCTTCCGCGCAAGAAGGCGCTGCAGGGCGATACCGAAGCCCTGCAATCACTCACGCGCGCGCTGATGAAGCCCCTCCCCGCCGAGCGGCAGGAAGCCGCCAACGGGCTGCTCCGCCGCGGCTGGATCGGCGAGCCCGATGCCGGTTATGCGATCGGCCTCGGCCTGCTGGGTCGCGGCAACGATAATTACTTCCATCCCGATCCCGACCTCGCCATCCTGTGGCTGCGCAACGCCGTGAAAAATGGCAGCAAGGAAGCAGGCAAGTTATTGCCCACGCTGGGGCTCCCCGACATGGACAGCTACCGCGATCCGTTCGAGGAACTCGCGGCGCTGATCGGCCTCGCTGCTGCGAAAAAGGCGGTCGCGGAACAGGCGAACCGCATGTCCTTCATGAAGCTGCGCGCCGAACAGGGCCTGCCCGCCATCCCCGCCGCCTCCATCCACCTCGTCTTCGCGGGCAATCCCGGCACCGGCAAGACGACAGTCGCGCGCATTTTCGGGCGGCTGCTAAAACAGATCGGCTATTTGAAAAGCGGCCATGTGGTGGAGGTCGGCGTGCCCGACATCATCGGCAAATGGGTCGGCGAAACGCCGCAAAAGGTGCAGGCGATGGTCGACGAGGCACTCGATGGCGTGCTGTTTATCGACGAAGCATACGGCTTAATGGGCCACACCACCCATACCGGCAATTCATATGGCGCGGAAGCCATCACCACGCTGCTGAAATTGATGGAGGACAACCGCGACCGCCTTGTCGTGATCGCCGCCGGATACCCGCAAAAGATGGAAGATTTTCTCAGCTATAACCCCGGCCTGAAATCCCGCTTCACCGAAATCGTCACCTTCGCCGATTACTCCCCCGCCGAGCTGGGCGAGATCTACATGAAATACCTCGCCGACGGCCACTACACCCTGACGCCCGACGCGCAGGCCGCCCTCCCCAAAATAATGTCCGAAGCCCCCCAC
>JAQSWE010000262.1 GCA_029266795.1 Alphaproteobacteria bacterium
TCCACCAAGCCGACCGTCGATGCGATCCGCGGCAAGACCCATCCGCAAAGCAGCAGCATGAAGCCTGTCGACCCGGTGTCGATCGGCCTCTGCACCGCGGAAGAGCTGGAGAAAGCCGTCCGCAAGGCGCAGCGCCGCGTGGAACGCGAAGCAAAAGGCGGCGCGCCCGCCCCCACCGTTTTCGGCAACCCGTTTGCCAAGAAAACCGCGGCAGCAACGCCTGCCGAAGCCGCTGACGAAGATGACGAGGACGAAGAAGAACTCGACGATAACGACAACGAAGCGGAAGAAGAAGCCGGCGAAACGCTGCCCGAAACCGGCACGCATTAACCGCTGCGCTTCAGACAATAAAAAAAGGCGTCCGTTATAGGACGCCTTTTTTTATGATATGCCGGCATCTAGCCGGTAGCGCGCAGCCGCTCGATCTCTTCCTTCACATGGAGTTTTTGCTCTTTCATGCGGCGGATCGATAAATCGTTGCGCGCGGAATGCGTCAGCTCTTTGTGGATTTTTGCATCGAGTTCGGCATGACGTTTTTGCAGCGCTTTCAGGTGTGCTTCTACCATATCAATCACTCCTTCATTCCAGTTTCAGTACAATCATCTTTTCCAATGATACAGGAATCAGTTTATCACCATTAAATTTATAAAAAATTAATGGTTATATGACCGAAATGTCAGGGAATTTTAGCCGCAATGAAATCTCCGATCAGGTGCGCGGTATCTATGGGCCTTTCGACCATCGGGGTATGGCCGCACTCTTTCAGAACGCTATACTCCGCGCCGTCGATAAGCTTTGATAACGCTTCGGCCTCCACAGGCTTCACCATTTTGTCCTGATCGCCGGAAATAACCAGCGCGGGTATTTTAACCAGTCGCGCCAGTTTTTCGCCGTCGCTGAAATCATTGCAGGCGGCAAGCCCCGCACCAACGGCTTCCGGATTCGCGGCATGCATGATGGAGGCCAGCACCGTGCGCACCGCGCCCACTTGGGGATGGTTCGCGTTGATGCCCCATTTCACGATCAGGCCGATCGCATCGTTCGGCGCATCCATCGCGGTTTTCAGCAGATCCGCATTGACCGGCATTTTTGCCGCCGCGCCGATCAGCACAATACCTTGAACGGATGGCGCATCGGATGCTGCCAGTGCCACCAGCGCGCCCATCGAATGCCCGACCAGCACGACATCTTCGGGCGCGTTTTCAAGGCGGGATTTTACCCAGGCTGCCATGCCCGTAATATCGGTCAGCAAGCCCGTGCCCGATTTCGCGTCATGCCCCGGAAAGGTGAGCGCGCGGAATGAATGTTCCAGCAGGTGCGGCGCCATGCCGCCGAAGACAGCGCCCGTCATGCCCGCGCCATGCAGCGCCACGATTGTTTTACGTTGATTGCCCATGCGGATGATTATAGTCCGGATGCCACAAAAAAAAACCGCCCTCTTGAGAAGGGCGGGGTGAAGACGTCACGAGGAGGCACAGATGAAGGTCAAAATTCCGTGGAACCAGTCTTGTTCCTAGTTCCAGAATAGCGCGGTCCGGTTAAGGACAGGTTAACGTCTCCAAGCACCTGTTTAATGCTTGGGTAACTATAGGTTATCTATTTGCGATGTTTAGGAAATACGGTGTTAAGAACGACTCTTAATTAGGATTTTTTCTCGGGCGCGGGCTTCTTTACGCGCGGTTTTGTGGTGCGCAGCCGAGTCGTTTTCAGCTCGTTCGCTTCCTCCAGAATCGGGTAGGCGATGAGGGAGACGTAGGAGTTGATCCGGCGCAGGTCGCGCAGGATATCGAGGTGCAGGGACGAGGTTGCAATGGTTTCAGCGACGCCCTGGCTGAGACGCTTGAAGTGGCTTTCCGCCGCCATCATCTCCTGATTGCGCAGCACGACTTTTTCCTCGAACAATTTGCGCGCCATTTTCACGTCGCCGGTCATGAACACGTTCTGCGCGAGGTTCATGTTGTCCATGACGCGGTGATGCAGGTCGGAGATTTCGGCGAAGCCCTGACGGGAGAAGTTGTCCTGATTACGGATTTTCTTCGACGCCATTTCCATGAGGTTCTTGTCGATGATGTCGCCGATATGCTCGAGATTGGTCGAGAAGGTCAGGATCTGCATGTAGCGTTTGCTCTCATGCTTGTCGAGCGGATGAGACGACAGGCGCGCGAGGTAGTTCTTGATCGCTTCATACAGGCTGTCGACGATCGCTTCCTGATCGCGGATGCCCTGCACCAGATGAGTATTATTGGTGCGGAAGGCCTCCAGCGTGTCGCGCATCATGCGCTGCACGACATCGGATACGCGCAAGGTCTCTCGGGCAACGCAGGCGAGCGCGGCGGGGGGCGTGGCGAAAGCGGTGGGGTCGAGGTAGCGCGGCAGGCTTTCGTCTTCTTCACGCGCGCGGTCGGGCAGGATGATTTCCGATAGTTTCGTCATCGGCCCGATAAAGGGCAGGAAGCCGATGGCCACCACGATGTTGAAGAAAGTGTGGAAGTTGACCAGCTGACGCGCGGGGTCGGGATCGAGATGCGCGATAAAGGGCGCGACAATCGTCGCCATGAAGGGCAGGAAAATAATCGCGCCCGTGCTGCGCATCATCAGGTTGCCCAAGGGCACGCGCCGCCCCGCGGGGATATCGCGCAAGGTCATGATGACGGGCGCAATCGCGCCGCCGATATTCGCGCCAAGCACGAGGATCAGGCCGAGGCCGACAGGGATAACGCCCGCCTGCACGAAAGACATGAACAGCAGAACGGTGCCAAGGCTGGAATGCACAAGCCATGTGAACAGCGCGGCGATGACAATCGCCAGAATGGGCTGCGTCGCCAGCGGTTCGATCAAAACTTTCAGCCCCTCTTCCTGACCGATGGGGGATGCCACATCGCGGATGATGCCGAGGGAGATAAAGATAAGGGCAAGACCGACCAGCGCGCGCCCGACATGCTTGTAATGCGATTCATCCCACACCTTGGTGATGAGGTAGCCGGCGAACAGCAGCACCGGCACCAGCCATTTGATGTCGAATGAGATAATCTGCGCCGCCAGCGTCGTGCCCACATCTGCGCCCAGCATCACGGCGATCGCCGAGGTGATGGTGATAACGTTGCGGGCCGCGAAGGATGACACGATCATGCTGGCGGCGGTCGAGGACTGCAGCAGCGTCGCGACAAGAATGCCGGTGCCGAAAGCCTTGAAGCGGTTGGAGGTGGAATTCGAGATAATGCGGCGCAGCGTCGTGCCGAAGGCGCGGTTCAGCCCCGTCGACACCATGCCAACGCCCCACAGGAGCAGGCAGACGCCCCCGATGATGTGCAATATGATATGTGACGCGTCGATAGCCGCTTACTCCGGAATAATAAAATCACTACCGGCAAATCACCGGTTTTTTTGTCCTACACACCCAGCCGCCAATATTTTGGTCGGCGTCGTTCTTAGTGGATATCCGCCCAGAGCTTGCGCTTGGCCGCGAGCATGATGCCGCAGAAAGCGAGCATGAAAAGCATGACCTTCAGGCCCATGCCCTTGCGCTGTTCCATATGCGGCTCCGCCGCCCATGCCAGAAACTGCGTGACGTCGCGCGCCTGCTGTTCCAGCGTGTTGGCCGTGCCGTCGGTATAGGCGACCTGGCCTTCATTGAGCGGTTTTGCCATCGCGATCTGGTGGCCGGGGAAATATTTGT
>JAQSWE010000033.1 GCA_029266795.1 Alphaproteobacteria bacterium
AAGAACGACGCTGCGGCGTGAAACGCTTTGGCGATCAGGCTCGGCCCCTGCGAAATGCGCTCGAAGCGTTGCGCGTAGTTATTGACCGGCTTGCTCCATCGTTCAAGACCTGTTTTCGACGCATAATGGATTTTGTCGCTTTTCAGCAGTCTTGTGGTGAACTCCTGCAAACGCTTGCGGGAGTCGGTATAAGATTTATTCCGTTCGCCGTCGTTTTTTATACCGTTACGCTGATCGGTCAGGAACTCCGTCTCGCGCGCATTCATGATGCGCAATGACGACAGCGCGACCATTGCATCCACCCTGCCCGGCTGACCGGGTTTCGACATTTGTTCCAGCACGATGCCAAGGTTGCGATATTCGCGACGCGCCCAGCCGACTGGTTTCTTTTCCGGAGCTTCCGCGGCGACGGTGAAATCAAGATTGAAATAATCCCTGTCTGATACGCGCAGCGCACGGCGGGGGCTGGGCGCATAAAAATGAGCAACGCCCGTTTGCGCGTTCAGCGGCATCAGGCTCAGGTTTTTCTCGTCTTCTTGACCGCGCTTGTAATCCTCCACGATGGTGGCGAGCGTGCGGCCCCATGGTTTTTCGGTGCCGTCGGCATTCTTGACGCCGCGCACAGCCGAGGTGATATCGACAAAAATCTGTCGTGCCTCGGCAGATGCACCTTTCAGCGCAGCCTTGGAATGTTCCAGCATATTTTTGTGGTGACGCACCGCCTGCTCCACATCGCCACGCTCATGAGCCTGCAGACCGTTGTCGAGTTCGAGCAGCATCAGCGTCAGCGAACTGCGCTGCGCGGGCGTGACATTCATGGTCATGACGCGGGTGAAATACGGCTCCAGACCTTTATATGGCGTGAATTCGGCCACCTCGATCCCTGCGGTTGGATCTTTGAGCGGTTCAGGTTTGTATTCGATTGTTTGATGTGTGGTCGCCATGTTATTCCCCTCTTTAAGTTCCGAAGAAATTAACATAATATTGAAATGATAGCTAGCAATCGCTGAATTATTGCATAAATTCAGCTAGATACGGCATCACAGGAAAAAAAGGGACTCGGGTTAGACGTTAAAGCGGAACAGCATGATGTCGCCGTCTTTCACAAGGTACTCCTTGCCTTCCTGACGCATCTTGCCGCCTTCCTTCGCTGCGACTTCACCACCCAAAGTGACGAAGTCATTAAAATCGATGGTTTCGGCGCGGATGAAGCCGCGTTCGAAGTCGGTGTGAATGACACCTGCCGCCTGCGGCGCTTTCGCGTTGCGGCGAACGGTCCAAGCGCGGGCTTCTTTGGGGCCGACGGTGAAGAAAGTGATGAGGTCGAGCAGCTTGTAGCCGGAGCGGATGACACGGTTCAGGCCGGGTTCGGTCAGGCCGATGGAGGACAGGAATTCCGCTTTTTCCTCGTTCGTCGACAGCTGCGCAATTTCGGCTTCGATCGCAGCGCAGATAACAACATGCTGCGCGTTTTCGGCTTTTGCCATCGCCGCCACGCGCTCGGTCATTTCGTTGCCTTTTTCAGCGTCTTTTTCCAAGACGTTGCAAACGTACAAAACGGGCTTGGAGGTCAACAGCTGCAATTGCAGGAAGAATTTCATCTCGTCGTCAGTCGCAGGAACAACAACGCGCGCCGGCTTGCCGTCGCGCAAAACATCGAGGCATTTTTCCATGATGGTGACCTGTATGATCGCGTCCTTGTCGCCGCCCTTGGCTTTCTTGCGCAGGGGATCGATGCGTTTTTCAAGGCTTTCGAGGTCGGAGATCATCAGCTCGGTTTCGATGATTTCCTTGTCGCGGATGGGGTCGACGCCTTTTTCGACATGGGTGATGTTCTCGTCTTCGAAGCAGCGCAGGACGTGCAGGATCGCATCTGTCTCGCGGATGTTGCCGAGGAACTGGTTGCCAAGCCCCTCGCCTTTCGACGCGCCGCGCACGAGGCCGGCGATATCGACGAATTCCAGCTGGGTCGGCACGATAGTCTGCGACTTGCCGATACGGGCCAGATCATTGAGGCGCGTATCCGGCACCGCCACGCGGCCGACGTTCGGCTCGATCGTGCAGAAAGGATAGTTCGCCGCCTGCGCCGCCGCCGTTGCGGTGAGCGCGTTGAAAAGCGTCGATTTGCCCACGTTGGGGAGGCCCACGATGCCGCAATTAAATCCCATCTTTCACTTCCTTTGTTTTTTCTTCTTGTTCTTTTTTAATCTTCGGTTCTTTCGGCTCTTTAGGCTTCGGCGGTTCGACTTCCTGCGCCACCTTGCTCATGAAGCCTGCCGTGTCGCCTTTTGCGAGCCGCTCCGCATTTTCGCCGATACCCGACAGTAACGGCACCAGCCATTTTTCATCGACGCTGCCGAAATTCCCCAGCACATAACCGCTGACCATTTCCTTCATGCCTGGATGCCCGATGCCAAGCCGCACACGCCAGTACATCTGCCCCAGATGCTCGTCGATGGAACGAAGCCCGTTATGCCCCGCCGCACCGCCGCCCTTTTTAACACGCAGCTTGCCGGGCGCAAGGTCGAGTTCGTCATGGAACACCACAATGTCGTCCGGCAGGATCTTGTAGAACGCCGCCGCCGCCTGTACCGATTGGCCTGATACGTTCATGAAGGTCTGCGGTTTCAGCAGCAGGACCTTTTCGCCGCCCAGATTTCCGGTCGAGACAAGGCCCTGGAATTTCTTTTCCCAGTCGGAAAATTTATGGCGCTCAACGATAACGTCGAGCGCCATAAATCCGATATTGTGGCGGTTGAGCTGATATTGCTTGCCCGGGTTGCCGAGACCGACAAAGAGCCGCATATCAGTTCGCCTTCAAAGATGGTTACTTCTTGCCACCTTTTGCGGGAGCGGCTGCAGGAGCAGCGCCCTTCGCAGCAGCAGCGGGAGCAGCGCCTTTCGCAGCGCCAGCAGCCGGAGCAGCAGCAGCGCCGGCAGCCGGAGCAGCAGCGCCGTCAGCAGCTGTTGCAGCGGTCGCAGCAACTTCATCATCGGACGATTTCATCGCGGACGGTGCGACGATCGTGATGACAGTGAAGTCGCCCTGCAGGACGGGCTTCACGCCTTCCGGCAGGTTCAGCGCATCGATATGGATGGTCTGGCCGACATCGAGGCCGGTCAGGTCTGCCACGAACTCGACGGGAATGTCGGTCGCTTTGCAGTACACTTCGACTTCGTGACGGATCAGGTTGAGCACGCCGCCCTTGGTCAAGCCGGGGGATGCTTTTTCGTTGATGACGCGCAGCGGAACGCCGACGGTGATGATGGTCTTGTCGGAAACGCGCAGGAAGTCAACGTGTTCGGGGCGGTCATAGACGGGCTCCAGCTGCACATCGCGCGGCAGCACGAGGTGCTTCGTGCCATCGATGGTCAGGTCGCAGAGCTGCGTGAAGAAGCTTTTCTTGCCAAGAGCAAGACGGAGTTCCTTGTCGCTTACCGAAACCAAAAGGGGTTCTTTGTTGTCGCCATAGACGACACCGGGGATATTACCGGTCCGACGTACTGCACGGGCGGCCCCCTTACCGGCCTTCGCGCGTGCATTCGCCGCGAGTGATGTTCTGTTCTGAGACATAGTGTATTCCTTCGTTTTCTAAGTTGTTTTTCCCGCCAGCCTCCAGGGGTGCTGATACGGGAGTGCTATAAATACCGGAAATTGCGAGGAAATCAAGGTAATTCTGGAATTATGGGATGTAACGCCGAAACCCAAAAATCCCGATTAACCCTTACAAAACATACCTTTAGTTTTTAAGGCAGTTGGAACCCCAAAAAACTATCCGCTCGCAGGCACGCTGTCGAACAGGGTGGAGACCGAACGCTCCTCGCTGATGCGCAGGATCGCCTCGCCAAACAGGGCTGCGATCGGCAGGTATTTGATCTTGCCGCAGGCCTTGGTTTTGTCGTTTGCCGGGATACTGTCGGTCACGACCATTTCGGTCAGCGGCGATTTCGTGATGCGGTCCATGGCGGAGCCGGAGAACACACCATGCGACGCCATTGCGCGCACGGATGATGCGCCGTGATCCATCAGCGACTGCGCCGCATTGCAGATCGTGCCCGCGCTATCCACCATGTCGTCGATCAGGATGCATTCCTGCCCCTGCACATCGCCGATCACATGCATGACTTCGGAGATGCCTGCTTTTTCGCGGCGCTTGTCGATGATGGCAAGACCGGCATCGAGGCGCTTAGCGAAGGCGCGCGCACGCACCACGCCGCCGACATCGGGCGATACGATGGTGAGCTGGTCTGATTTCCGTGTCTTGTTGATATACGGCACGAAGATCGGCGCGCTGGCGAACAGGTTATCGACGGGAATGTCGAAGAAACCTTGGATCTGCCCAGCATGGAGATCCATCGTCAAAACGCGGTTGGCGCCAGCGGTCGTGATAAGGTTGGCGACGAGCTTCGCAGAAATGGGCGAACGCGGGCCTGTCTTACGGTCTTGGCGTGCATAGCCGAAATACGGCAGGACAGCCGTAATGCGTTTCGCCGAACCGCGGCGCAACGCATCCATCATGATCAGCAATTCCATCAGGTGGTCGTTCGCGGGGTAGCATGTGGACTGAATAACGAACACATCCTCGCCCCGCACGTTGTCGAGGACTTCGAGATAAATTTCCTGATCCGCAAAGCGCTTCACATTCGCCTCTGTCAGCGGAATGCCCAGATAGGCCGAGATCGCCTCAGCCAGGGGCTGATTGCTGCTGCAGGAAATAATTTTCATACGTTTCTCGCCCATCTGGATTGCATGACCATGTTTTAAAAACCGCGTTCATCCTAGCCTAAAACGCGGCACCCTTGCACGGTTGATTGAGCAAAATATACAGCTGATTTACATGTGAAATGGAGAGGTTTGAAGTATATCTTTTGACATAATATATAAAACGGTCTAAATTTTGATTAGTTTTAGCAGAAGGACGGCATGAGCCGTGACAAACGATGGAATTTATCGGCGAAACCTCTCCCCCTGTATCCGTTGACAGCAATTCGCTGGTCTGGACATTTAATCAGTCCGCAGGCGATTTCGATGCCAAGCGCCTGACGCCCGGCCTGCTTGCCCAAAAATACGAAGCACTGCTGAATTACAAAGCCAAGGACGATGATTCCAAAAAGCTGCTCGCGGATGCAATGTTCAAGGCGCTTGAAAAAGCCTTGCGCGCCGTGGCTTCTCCTAAAGGACGCGTACAGACTGGTGAATATATTTCTGAAGTAAAGCCGCTGTTCGAAGCGTTGGCAACCCCTGCAAGCGCCGCCTTTATACCGCCGAGATCGCCTGAAACCTTAGCAGATATCGCCGTTGCACTGGCAGATCGTGTTGGCAAGGTGACGAAGAAAGACCTGAAAGACGCAAATCTTTACGAAGATCATATAGACATCTATCGTAGCCACTCAACTGCCCTTGGCGCATTGGTGCTCGAATACGCGAAAACCTACGAAGGCATGATCGACGCGAAACCAAAGCCGGCGAAATTGTCCGTACCGAACAACAAGCTCACGACTTAAACGTTTACAGCACGAAAGCCTTTTCGCCGTGCTGGGTTTCGTCGAGGCCCGCTTCTTCATCTTCGCGGTTGACGCGAATATCCATGAACAAGCCGACGATTTTCAGAACGGCATACGTCACGATCATCGTATAGACGACAACGGCTGCCGCTCCCGCGAGGTTGGCGTACAGTAATCCGTAGCCACCCTCCAGCACGCCATCAGCGCCCGCCGGATTGACTGCTTTGGTTGCGAATACTGCGGTCAGAATCGCACCAATCGTCCCACCGACGCCATGGCAGGCAAAGACGTCGACCGTGTCATCTGTCTTGAGTTTGTGTTTCACGAGCCGAGCAGCACCGTTGCAGGCAAGCGCCGCGACAGCACCGATGATGATGGCAGCTTGCAGCGTCACATAACCTGCGGCGGGCGTGATCGCGACCAAACCGGCCACGGCACCCACCGCCGCGCCGACAGCGGTCGGACGGCCTTGAACGTACCAATCGCACAGCATCCAGATCGTCATGGCGGTCGCCGCCGCAAAGAATGTTGTACCGGCTGCCATGGCAGCGAGAGGCGTTGCACCAAGCGCGGATCCGGCATTGAAGCCGAACCACCCAAACCACAGGAAGGCGGTGCCGAGTAGCACGAGCGGCGCGGAGAAACCCTGATTTTCGCTGCGGCCGAAATTCTGACGCGGCCCAAGCGTAAGCGCTGCGACTAGTGCCGCGTAACCAGACGTCATGTGAACGACAAGGCCGCCGGCAAAATCAAGCCCGCCCATTTTCGCGATCCAGCCACCAGGACCCCAAACCCAGTGCGCCACTGGCACATAAACCAGCAGGGACCACATCGCCATGATGATTAGCCACGCCTTGAAGCGGACGCGCTCCGCAACCGCGCCGGTAATCAGCGCGGGCGTGATGATGGCGAAAGTTGCCTGAAAAAGCATAAACAGCACATGGGGAATGGTAGTGCCATAAGCAGGGTTTGGCTCCGCCCCCACGCCGCGCAGCATGAAATATTCAAGGTCACCGATAAAGCCGAACGTATCGCCCGAGAAGACAAGGCTGTAACCGCAGACCGCCCAGAGCAGCCCGACGATGCCGATGGACACGTAACTTTGGAACTTGGTCGAAACCGCGTTGCGGCGCGTCACCATACCGCCATAGAAGAACGCCACACCCGGTGTCATCAGCAACACAAGCGCCGTTGCCATCAACATCCACGCAATATCCGCACCAACCATTTTTTGACGCTCCCGTTCTGAATTCGATACGGGAAACGAATGTAATGCAAAATTTGCTGCGTTGCAACAATTACCTTAACGTATGGCAATAACGGACATTTGCCGCCCGTAATCAGGCTCCCTCCGGATGCAGGAACGGCGGTAGCTGAAATACGCGCTTTCGTTGGTCAGCGTATCCTGCCTGATATCATGCACGTCCGCGATGCCCGCATTTTTCAGGCGATGCACGATATAACCGGGCAGGTCAAAAATCAGGTGGCCGGGCTTATCGGCAACGCGGAAGAATTTGTCATTGCCCGCATCCTGCTCCAGAAATGGTTTTTCAAATCCTTCGCTGACCTCGTAGGATTGCGGGCCAATGCAGGGGCCGATGGCCGCGGAGATTTCTTGATTTTTCGCGCCAAGTGCCATCATGGCGTTAACCGTTTCCTCCATCACACCCGACAGCGCACCTTTCCATCCGGCATGCGCCGCGCCTACGATGCGCGATTTTTTGGCGGCAAACAGGACTGGGGCACAGTCGGCAGTCAGTACAGCGATGCCGATGCCTTTCTGGTCCGTCACGAGCGCATCAGCCGAAGGAGCCTGTTCGCGCGCCCATGCCTTGGTAACCGTAATGACCTTGTTGCTATGTACCTGCTTCAGCGTAATCACTTGATCCGGCCCAACGCCAATTGTTTCGGCGACTTTTTCGCGGTTCAGCTTCACATGCTCCGGATTGTCCTGCGACGACCACGCGCAGTTGAGCGAACCGTAAAGCCCGCCGCTGGCGCCGCCGATGCGCGTAAAGAAACCGTGGCTCAGCCATTTCATCTTTTCAAGATCGGTCGTCAGAAATTTCATTCTTCCTGCTCCTCCGCCGGCGGATATGCAGCGTCAAATCCTGCTGGCTTGATTGTATCCTTTTTGCGCGTCAGGCCCAAGACCTTGAACAAGGTTCCCATCTCGTTCGGCGAGGTCAGGCGATGGAAAGCCTTCTGGATATCTTCCAACTGCTTATCGTTAGCCTTTTCCTGCAAAGCCTCCGCGCGCTGGGCGATACCAAGGTTCAGCAGGAATGAACCCTGCTCCACCGGCCCATGTACAGCGAGTACCCGCGCCGCGCGTTCTTTCAGCGACACAAAATCCACATGCGCCGTAATATCGTCTCCGCCCGGATTTTCCAGCACATCCGTAAAGGCATGGCGGCGCAGCGTTTGCAGGGTGTCCCCGAAACCGGGCTGATCATAACCGTAATCTATTAAGAGTGCGGCACCCCCCGATTCATCCAGCAGAGTCACGATCTGGTCCATGACCGCAAGCGATACAGGGCTTTTCTCGATAATTGCGGCCTCGGGTGCGGGCGGCAGCGGCGGGCCTTCATAGGGCTGCGTCATAAAAAAGAAGCTGTCTTTCGTCCGGTCGAAACCTATGCAGCGTTCGTGCCATTCGCCGTTGACCATGATGTATTGGTGTACGGGCAGCGCGTCGAAGAATTCATTGGCGAGGATGAATGAAACGCCCGGCGGCACTTCTTCAAGCTTGTCATGCCAGACAGGATCATAACCTTTGAGCACCTCCGCCTGATGGCGGCGCAGCAGCGGGCTGTTTTCAACAAGATGCAGCTGGAACGCCGCTTTGCAATCCGGCCATGCGGAGATCGTCCGCATCACGTCGGCTGCCAGCGATCCCCTGCCCGGCCCTAGTTCGATCAGCCGGGCGAATTCAGGCTTGCCCAGTTGCATCCAGCCATCGACCACCCAGGCGCCGATCATTTCCCCGAACATCTGGGAAATTTCCGGGGCCGTCGTAAAGTCGCCGTCCGTGCCGAAGGGGTCGCGCGCAGCGTAGTAATGGGCAGCGGCGACTTCCATGAATTCAGCAACGCTCACGCATCCCTCATCCTCGATGCGGCGGATCAGTTCCAGAAATGCGGCGGTTGGCTCAGGCCTTGGCTGGTTCTGCATGTTTTCGCGCATATTGGATAATAAGAATTCCCGCTATGATCATGGGCAAGCACAAAATCTGGCCCATCGAGAAATAGCCGAGGTAAAGGCCGAGCTGCACATCCGGCTCGCGGAAATATTCCACGAAAGCGCGGCTGAGGCCGTAGCCCACCAGCAGCGTACCGAAGAGAAAGCCCGGGCTCCGGCGGATCTTGGCGTTGCGCGCGAGCAGGAAGAGGATACCGCCCAACAGCAAGCCCTCGAGCCCTGCCTCATAGAGCTGGCTGGGATGGCGCGGCACATCGGGGCCGCCATGCGGGAAATACATGCACCATGGCACGTTCGTCGGGCGGCCAAACAATTCGCCATTCACGAAATTCGCAAGACGACCGAAGAACAAACCGATTGGCACGACCGCCGAGACAATATCGCCCATCGCGAAGGGATGAAACTTGTGATAGCGCGAATAACCCACAATCGCGAGCACAACGCCAAGCAGCCCGCCGTGGAAGGACATGCCGCCTTCCCAAATCTTGAAAATCTGCAGGGGCTCCGCCATGAATGCCTCGAAATTGTAGAACAGCACATAGCCAATACGACCGCCGAGGATAACCCCCAGCACGATCCAAGGCAGGATGTTGTCAATATCAAGGCGGTTCGGACGGCGGTCGCGGTCTAGATCGGCCAGCCAGCTGCCGTAGATCCAGCCGCCAATGAAGCCGGTCAGGTATGCCAAGGCGTACCAGCGGATATGCAGAGGCCCAAGGCTCAATGCAATCGGGTCGATGTCGGGAAAGGTAAAGCAGGACATTAAATTACCCTCTGCGCCTTCGTTTTGTATTAATCATGCTCCGGCTTGTTTTATTTGGCTTTTTGTCATCTTTTGCGCGTCCGGACAGCTGAATCAATTGCATAGACTATAAACTCCATGATAGTAAAGGGTGCAAACAGGGGCGGTATTATGAGAAGTGCGCGCGACAATCTGAAATTATTCGATGACCTTGCCAAAATGGCGACCGGTGCCTTGGGCTCGTTCGGCGATGTGCGCGAACAGGTGCGCAAGCTGGTCAAGGAACGCGTCGATCAGGCACTGTCCAAAATGGAACTCGTGACCCGCGAAGAGTTTGAACGTGTCGAGGCACTTGCCGAGCGCGCCCGTGAGCGCCAGGAAGACCTCGAAGACCGCCTCAAGGCGCTCGAAAAATCGCTGAAAACCAAAGCCGCACCCAAACAAGCGCCGAAAGCGGCAAAAGGAAAAAAGAAATGATCAGCTCCCCCTTCGATTACGCACCCGATATCGGCGACAACAACCCGCTCGAAATGGTCGAGGAACTTTGCGAGACCAAGGGCTGGAAATTCGTGCGCGTCGATAACGAGCTGATGACGCTGACCGTGCAAGGCACGAAGGCAAAATACGAAATCTGCCTCGAATGGCAGGAAGAATTCTCCGCCATCCTCTTCGCCTGCTCCGTGCCGGTCGAGATCAAGGATGATGTCTATGACGCAGGCGCGCTCGCTATTCAGGAAATCAACGAAAACCTCTGGCTTGGCCATTTCGACCTGTCGAACAAAGGTGTCTTTCCGACCTATCGCCACACCCTGCTGTTCCGCATGATCCCCGCCGGCCTCGCGGTCGATATCGTGCAGGACACGATTGAAATTGCGATTGCCGAGTGCAACCGTTTCTATCCGACCTTCCAGCTGATCCAGGCGGGCGACACGCGCGTGCAGGACAACCTCAACGCCGCCATCTTCGAAACCGTCGGCGAAGCGTAAAAATCATGCCTGCATCCAATATCCTGCTCGTCGGCTGCGGCAAGATGGGTGGCGCGCTGCTTCGCCGCTGGCAGGAATTACAGCTTTATAAAGACATCCGCATCGTCGAGCCGTCGCCGATCAACGTGCTCGCCGCGAAGCAAGTCCCGGACTTTTCAAAAATCCCTGCGACTCTCAAGCCCGGCGTCATCGTCATGGCCGTCAAGCCGCAGGTGCTACCCGACGTCACGGCGCAGTACAAGGATTACACCGCCAAGGGCGCTCTGGTGATCTCGATCGCCGCCGGCAAGCCCGTGTCGTTTTTCGAAAAAGAACTCGGCAAAAAAACGGCCATCGTGCGCTCCATGCCCAACACGCCCGCTTCCATTGGCGAAGGCATCACCGTTGCCTATGCTAACCGCAATGTGTCGCGTACGCAAAAGGCACTGGCGACAGAGTTGCTGAGCTCAGTCGGGGATGTGCTGTGGGTTGCGGATGAAAAACTGCTGAACCCCGTAACCGCACTTTCGGGCAGTGGCCCCGCTTATGTGTTCCTGCTGATCGAGGTCTTGACGAACGCCGGCAAGAAAATCGGCCTTGATCCGAAAATGGCCGAACAGCTGGCCCGCCAGACCGTCATCGGCTCCGCCGCGCTCGCCAAAGAATCCGGCGATATTCCCGCATCGAAGCTGCGCGACAACGTCACCTCGCCCGGCGGCACGACCGCAGCGGCGCTGGATGTGCTGATGAAGGATGAAGCCTTGCAGAAGCTGTTCGACAAGGCGCTGCTGGCAGCGACAAAGCGCGCGGAAGCATTGTCGAAGTAATTATTTCCTGCCCCTATTGCCATCCGTCCCCAAACCAATCGCTTTCGCAAGGCTGGAGCGTTTTTCGGCGTAATTCGGCGCGACCATCGGATAGTCGTCAGGCAGGCCCCATTTCGCGCGGTAATCTTCAGGCGTCATGTTATAGGCGGTTTTCAGGTAGCGTTTCAGCATCTTCATCTTCTTGCCGTCTTCAAGACAGATTAAATAATCCGGCATGATCGATTTGGCGACGGAAACGGCAGGCTCTAACCCGTGTGCATGCACATGCTTTACTTCACCCCTCTGCAATCCCTGCAGCGTGTCAAAAACCTCGCGGATCAGCGCGGGCAGGCTCTCGACCTTGTTGTGAGAACTATATCCCGCCACAATCTGCGCGGTATGGGCTAGCAGATCGGCTCTTGATTTGTCGTCCATGCAAATACTCCGTTATTTTATTATACCACGGACAAGTAAAACTGCCAACTGTCAGGATTTCGTAACGGTGACGTCGGCCTCACGCAAATAAAATGGCACAGGATATTCGCCCTGCCCCGTTTTTTTGAACTTCGCGATGGCGATGCGGGCGGCATCGACTGCGGTGATTTTCGTGTCATGCATCGCGCAGTCCGGGAGCAATGGTTGCAATTTTTCACCCGCATCGCCCGACAATAAATAAGGTCCTTTTACGAGGCCAAGTTTCTGGACGAAATCCTCCGGCGACAGGTTGACGGGAGGGATAATAATGTTCCCCTCTGCGTCATTTTCCTGAAAATACAGCTCCTCCCGCCATGACTCGACACAAATAATATTTATATGCCCTTCGCGCTGCACGGCGAACAATTCAAAAGCCGAAACGCCCATGACAGGCACTTCGGCCGCCATGGCCAGCGCCCGCATCGTGGCAAGCCCGATACGGATGCCGGTAAAACTGCCCGGGCCGGTTACAACAGCCAGCAAATCAAGCTGCTGATAGGTCAGCGCCGCTTCATCGAGCGCCTTTTGGGCGTGCTGGAGCAGCAAATTTCCCTGATCGCGTGTTTCGGTAGTCTCATAGGCATGGACAACTTTCCCGTCCACGACAAGGGCGAGCGTCAGCAGCGTATTCGCCGTATTGACCGCGAGACATTTCACAGGATTTTACAGACGTCATCAAATGTGAAACGGGGGCTACGCGGAAATACCTTGGTATCGTCGCCATAGCCAAGTGCGCAGATGAAATTTGATTTGAATTTTCCGTCCGGAAAGAATTCCGCATCCGTCTTGGCCCGATCATAGCCCGACATCGGCCCGCAATCGAGACCATGCGCGCGGGCGGCGATGATAAAATACGCCGCCTGCAGAGAACTATTGCGGAAGGCTCCGTCATAGATCATCTGATCGTTACCGACAAACCACGCGCGTGCATCTACATGGGGAAACAGCTTGGGCAGCTTATCGTAGAATTCAGTATCCCAGGCGAAGATAGCCGTCACGGGCGATGTCATGACTTTCGACACGTTGCTTTCAATCATGAACGGCTTCAGGCGCTCTTTCGCCTCTTTCGTTTTCAAAAAGACAATACGCAAGGGGCAGGAATTGGCGCTCGTGGGGCCAAATTTCATGTCATCGTGTATTTTTTGCAACAATTCGTCGGAAACATGCTTGTCCAGCCAGCCATTGGCGGTGCGCGCTTTCCTGAAAATCGTGTCGAAAGCCTGGTCTGTTAATGGCGCGCCACCCATGCTAGAAGTCCTTATCACTGGTTCTGTTTGGTTAAAGATGCTGTCTATTCAAAAACATAAACCCAGCGTTTTGTACAGCGCGATTTTGGGCCTGAGCCTTTTGCTCGGCAGCCCGGCGCATGCCTCTATTGAAGCAGACCAGAGCAGCGCAGTCGTCTTCGTCTACCAACGCATCGGCGAAGATAGTATGCCCCGCAGCAGCATTTCGACCGACCAGTTTCGCCAGCATATCAACGAACTGAAGGCGGGGGGCTACAAAGTCCTGCCGTTGCGAAAAATCATCGATGCCGTGCGCGCTGGCGAAGCATTGCCCCAGAACAGCGTTGCCATCACTTTCGATGGCGCATATCTGTCGACAATCAACAACGCTTTGCCAATATTGAAAGAAGCGGCC
>JAQSWE010000034.1:0-19060 GCA_029266795.1 Alphaproteobacteria bacterium
CAGGCGATAGCGCGCAAATAAGACGGTATGGAAAGCGCGAGCGGCTGCCCCGCTGCCGTTTGCAAAACAGGCGGATTTTCAGCCAGAACCGCCACTTTCAACTGCGCAAGTCCGGAAAGGCGATCGGAAGACAGCTGACGCAGCTCCCCCATATCCTTGCTATCGGCAAAGACTTTCGTCCCTGCAGGCATCGGGGTTTCACTCGTGACCGTCACGATGCGGCGCTTGGCTTTCGACAGGTTATACATGCGCGCCGCGACTTCCTGCCCGATAAAACAGCCTTTGTCCCATGCGACGGCGTTCAGCAGGTCGAGGTTCACATCGGCCATCGTGTCGCGCTCGGTGATGGCGAGGCTGCCGCAGGGTATGGTTTGTTGGATGCAGATATCGTGATAGGCCGCAACGGCGCCGGCGGCGATTGTTTCCTGCCGATACAGACGCGATGGCAGAGTCGCGAGGCGCGGATCGGCGATCCCATCGCTGCCCGCGTAGACATTTCCATCCATGCGGGAAAAATTCACCTTTGCGCGCAATTTGAAAATCGCAAAGCGGCGCAGCAGGTCATCGACCCGCGCGGTTTCGCAGTCGAGGAAATATCCGGCATCATCCTGCCCGATAAAAAAATCATGCAGCACAAACCCCTGTGGCATCAACAGGCAGGAATAGACAAGCTTGCCCACGCCTGCATGTTTCATGTCATTCGTGATAACGTTCTGCAGGAAATCGCGCGCGTCATCGCCCGCCACGCGCACAAGGCAGCGGTCGGAGAGGTGGATGGGGCTATTCATGGTCATAAGCTTGGTCCGCTGCATCTTCGCCGGTTTTGGTCACGCCATAGGCCTTCAGCGCCCGCGCCCGCGCCTCGGCATGATCGACGACGGGATGCGGATAGGTTTTTCCAAGAGTCACGCCCGCTTGCGCAAGTACCAGCGGCGGCGCATCCCACGGCGCATGGATATAGCCCGCCGGCACGTTTTTCAACTCCGGCACATAGGTTTTGATGTATTCGCCCTCGGGGTCGAACTTGCCGCTTTGCAGGATGGGATTGAAGATGCGGAAATACGGCGCGGCATCCGCCCCGCAGCCACCAATCCATTGCCAGCCGGCCGCGTTGTTGCCAAGGTCGGCATCGACCAGCGTATCCCAGAACCAATCTTCGCCATCGCGCCAGCTGATAAGCAGGTTTTTGACCAGAAATGACCCCACAATCATCCGCACACGGTTGTGCATCCACCCCGTCTGCCACAGCTGCCGCATACCGGCATCGACGATGGGATACCCTGTCTGCCCGCGCTGCCACAATTTCAGCATACGGTTGTTTTTAAGCCACGGGAATTTTGTGAAACGCTTGTTCCACGGTTGTTCCGGGAAATCTGGAGAATGATAGAGCAAATGCCACGAAAATTCGCGCCACAACAACTGCCGCAGATATGCCTGCCCGTTGGCAGTGACAAGCGCGTTATCATTCTTCGCGAGCATGGAACTGACTGCATGCCAGACCTGATGAGGGCTGATTTCGCCAAAATGAAGGTAAGGCGACAGCTGCGATGTGCCGTCGATCGCGGGCAGATCGCAAATTTCTTGAACTCAACATTTCCGCTTTTTAAGGGCTGGCGAGTGCCGCCGCGCTCAAGACAGGCTTTGGAATAAGGCGTAAATACTTTATACGACCCGCCCGTCTTGTTCTTGATTTCCCACGGCTCGAACATCAGGAACGCGCTGAAGCTATGCGCTTCGATGCCGCCGGTTTTCAGCGCTTCCTTGATTTTGGTATCACGCGCCATGGCGTAGGGCTCGTAGCAGCGGTTCCAGTAAACGGCGGATGCTCCCGTTTCTTTTACCAGCTTCGCGATTTCCTTAGCGGCATCCCCCATGCGCAGGGTGAGCGGGATTTTGCCACCCAGTTCTTTCAGCGACTGGTGCAACCACCACCGCGTCGCGCCGCCCTGCTTCCAGATGCCGGGATTGACATCATCAAGGATATAAACCGCAATGACAGGCTTGCCGCTATCGCGCGCTGCCAACAAGCCGGGATTATCGGCAAGGCGGAGGTCGCTGCGGAACCAGAAAATAACGGGCGCGTCGCTCAAGTCTTGTCCCAGTATTTGAAACCCATGCGCGCTTCCACATGCGCGGGCAGCGGCGGCAGTTTCGAGCGGGGTATCAGGAAGGTGGAAATGCCGAACAGGTCTTTGAAAATGCGATGCTTGGTCGCGGTGGCGGCAAGGTAATCATGTCCCGTCGACCCGCCGCTGCCCATTTTTGTGCCGAGCATGCGCTGCGCCATCAATGCGTGGCGGTAGCGCCACAGCGCCATCAGCTCGTCCACATCCATCAGGTCGCTCAGGATCTTGAACGGGATTTGCAGCGCGGGCTGGTCGCGGTAGAGGTTGATGAATAGCGCGGCCTGCAGCGCGGGTTTATCGAAGCGCCAAGGCAAGGGTTCGCCCTCCCCTTCGCCGAAGAGCAGGTCGAACTGGGCCTGCATGCCTTTCAGCTTGTTCAACTCCATCTCGCGGGCGGCGTCGGGCATCTGCGTGTTTGCGCCGATCACCCTGCGGTCGTTATCGAGCATATCGACAACGGCTTTGCGGTAGGTCTGCCAGAAGGAAAAACCGGTCATTTCAACGAAAGGCGTGCGTGCCAGCCAGTTGCCCACCTGGTCGACCAGCGAGGTTTTTTTCATCACTTCGTGCAGCGCGTCGCGATCCTCGGCGGGCAGGAAGTTTTCGAATGATTTTCCGTCATAGCCGACGCGGGATTCATGCTGCAGGCCAAGGCGCACCTCGATCTGGCGGAACTGCATGCTCTGGAAGCCCGAAGCCGAGCGGAAGACGTGGCGGAAATCGAGGAAGTCGAGCGGCGTCATAGTTTCCATGATATCGAGCTGCCGGACCAGGAGGCGGAGGATATCGGTGATGCGCGACAGGCTGGCGGAGACAACGCGAAGGTCGGAATCCTTGACCACGTCGCTGGCAAATACGCCCTGCACGCGGTCGAGCTCGAACAGGATCAGCTTGAACCAGAGCTCGTAGGTCTGGTGCAGCACGACGAACATCATTTCGTCATGCGCTTCGCTCAGGGGTTTTTGCGCCTGCAGCAGTGTGCCGAGGTCGAGATAGGTTTTATATGAAAGATCTGGTTCTTTTGACATGGCAGCAGGTTAGCACTTCGCGCCTAGAAAATAAATGGCACAATCGCCTTGGTTTTGCTCATATAATCGCGATATTCCTGCCCGAATTCCTGAATCATGAGCTTTTCCTCGCGCTTCCATTTGATGTAATGCGCAGCCAGCATAACGATAAAAGCGGCAACCGCCGCCCAGGTAGCCGCAGCCAGCACAGTGCCGATGACGGCGAGAAACAACCCCGTATAAATAGGGTGGCGGACATAGGCGTAAGGGCCGGTGGTGATCAGCCTGTGACCTTCCTTGAGCGCCACCGTGCCGCTCCAGTATTTGCCAAGATGCAGCCGCGCCCATACCGAATAACCATGTCCCGCAGCCGTCAGCGCGATGCCGAGATATTTCAGGGTGTCGAGATTGTGGAACGTTCCCCAGTTCAGCGCGGGCACGCGACCATCGTGGAAAATGGCGATCAATGCAAAAAGCGTGGGCACGGTATGCTGCAGCCGGCGCAGATTTTCATCCCATTTACGTTTCAGGACGAATTGCGCAGCCACGACCCAGTAAAAAAACCAGGCGAGCCATAGCCAGCCGCAAATTTCAAGCGCGGAAATGTCGGACAGCATCCTAGACTTTCGGTTTGCGGAACACCACGATCAGCTCGCCCGCATGGAAGCCAAATTTATTCATGCCGATGCGGTTGATGACTGTCTCTTCATCCACTTTATACATCCAGTCTGACATGGCAATATCATATGTCTTGCCAGCCTTGGTCTTGATCCGCAGCGTATATTTCATATGCGCCGCATTTCCGGATTGCAAAAAATTCTCTGATTTCCCGGAGCGGTCGATGAATATGCCCTGCGCCTTTATCTCGCCGTCGAAATACTTCCGGATATCAAGTTCCGGCTTCATATTCGCATGGTCTTCGACCCTTGCGCTTGACGAGCAGCCGGTTAGGAACATCAGCGCGCCGGCCAGCATAGCGAAAAGTTTTTTCATGTTTATTTCCCTGTCTTGGTCAAAAGCTGTTTACGCACCTTGGGCTCGGAGGTTTCCGGCGCCATCCAGATTCCGATGAAGCGCGCTGAAAAAGTAGTGTCGGTGATGCTGCCCTTATAGCTCCCGTTATGGTAGAGCCTTGTGCCTTTGGCGGGCAGGTAAATTGCGGTGATGGTGTCGCCCTTTTTCACGTCCGGAAACAGCAGTGCGAGTTGTTTGTAATAATCTTTTTCTTGTTCAGGAGACAGTTTCGACTGGTCGTTCATTTCATCAACTGACCGCTCGGCGAGATTTTTCCCCTTGAAATCCATTCCGTATTTCAGGCGGAGCGCAAATGGCTTCTTCATGGTCCATTCAACCGCATCCGTCCAGAGCGCGGCATCGTAGACGTGGAACATAAGCTTGTTCAACCTGCCTTCACCATAAACATGTTCGGCCTTGATGTAGGGCGCGATCTCCGCCGGTTTTTCGGCATATGCAGCGAAAGACGGCAGCATCAGCAGCATGACGATCAGAACAACTTTACGCATGTTTCATCTCCACCTGCATAACATCGGTACGCCCGACCGCGAATGCGGCGGCGCAAGTGCCGAGGTAAAAGCGCCAGTTGCGTACAAAGGACTCGCTATAGCCGAGCCCATTAATCTCGCTCTTCTTTTCCTCAAACCGTACCAGCCATTCGCGCAACGTGCGCGCATAATCCTGCCCGAAGGCAAAGGTATCGACGCATTTCAGCCCCGCGGCAGCCGCACTCTCGGCGAATTTTTCCTGCGACGGCAGCATGCCGCCCGGAAAAACGTAATGGCGGATGAAATCGCTGTTGGCGCGATAGCGCGCGAACAGGTCATTACGCATGGTGATCGTCTGCACGACCGCACTGCCGCCGCGCTTCAGACGCTCCGAAACACGTTGGAAATAGAGCGGCCAGTAACGCTCGCCCACGGCCTCAAACATCTCGATCGACACGATGGAGTCAAACGTTCCGCCGGTGTCGCGGTAATCTTCCAGGCGGATATCCGCCCGCCCTTTCAAACGTCTTTGGGCGAAGGCGTGCTGCGCCGGGGAAATTGTCAATCCCGTCACTTTGCGATTACTATTGCTCGCCTGCTCGGCGAATCCGCCCCAGCCGCAGCCGATTTCCAGCACATTGTCACCGTCGATACGGTCGAGAATGCGGCCGTATTTCTGCTTCTGGGCCAGCTCGAGCGTATCGGCAGGTTTTTTGTACAAGGCGGACGAATAGGTCATCGTATCGTCCAGCCACAATTTATAAAAATCATTGCCGACGTCGTAATGCGCGCGAATATTGTTGCGGCTGCCGGCACGGCTATTGCGGCGCAGGATGCGGTTATAGATGTTAAAGCCGATGCGGCGGAGCCAGTCGCCGTCACGGAAATCCTCGAGTGCGTCGATGTTGCTGAGGAAAAGCGTGAGCAGCGCTTCAACGCTATCAGTGTCCCAAAGGCCGGCAATATAGTCCTCGCCTAGGGCGATATCGCCGCGCATGGCGACGTTGCGCACGGCTTTCCAGTCGTGGATGGTCAGCGTGGCATGAGCACCCTCTTCCTTGCCGCGGAAAAAGAGTTTTTTTCCATCAGGCGTCGTGATGGCGATGCTCCCGTATTGTATACGGGACAAAGCCTGCAGCAGGCGTTCGGACAGCGCATTGGCTGGTGTTTTCATTTTGACACCTCTGTTTGCGGCGCGGGCGGCCGTTTGACGTATTTATTGCCCATGATCCACAGGCGAAGCGCCTGATAATGGATGAGGGAAATGACTTTAAATCGTCGGCATCGTGATGATCGATCCAGACGCCGAGCTTTTCTTCGCCATAGGCGAAGCGGAACACGTAATGCCCCTCGACCTTGATGAAGGGCGACACATGCAGTTTCTTGTCGGCCTGCATGAAATCGTCCTGCGTGATGGGCCGCCGGTCATCATGGAAGCAGATATAGGAATGGACGTCGCCGAATGTGTTGTGGACTTCCGAAATAACGGCGCGCAGCGCGCCCGCCTTGTCGAGACAGAAAAAGAAGCTGACGGGATTGAAGACGTAGCCGAACAGGCGCGGCAATGTTACCAGCACAACCCGGCCATCCGCCTGCGGCACCTGCCAGTCGGCCAGCACCTTGCGGGCCCAGCTTTCAATCGCCAACCCGCCCGTCGCATGGTCATTTTCATGAAAGCTGAACAGGTTGCCACGATTGACCGAAAGCAGCGCGCATTCGGCAAGCCGCTTCATTTCGTCCAGTGGAAAACTGAGGTAATAGACGCCATACCAAAAGCTGTTACGCTTTGGGCGCATACGTGTATGGGCAACTTTGGAGATGAATAAACCGTTACTCAGCACCATGATGCCTCCACGCCGAGCAGCCGCGCGACCTCGACCGCACTATGCAATCCGTCCTCGTGAAAACCATTACGATGATACGCGCCGCAGAACCATGTATTGCGCAATCCCTGAATAGAGGGCAGACGTTTCTGGGCAGCAAAGGATTCCTGCGTATAGACCGGATGGGTGAAAACATGCTCGTCAAAAACATGTTCCGGCGCAACTGAGCGTGACGGGTTCAACGTAACGAATAACGGGCATTTGTGGTCGATGCCCTGTAGTTGGTTCATCCAGTATGTGACGGAGATGTCTTCCCCTTTCGGGTGATAAACCCAACTGCTCCAGCAGCGGCGACGCCTGGGCATAAAGCTCTCATCTTTGTGCAGCACCGCGCGGTTCGGCTGATACCGGAATTTGCCCAATACGGACGCCTCTTCTGCCGTCGCATCCTGAAGGATGGAAACAGTTTCATCCGCATGACATGCAAAAATAGCATGATCATATTCCTGCGTTTTCCCTTGAGCATCGGTGATCTGTACGCGGCCGTTCTGGCGTGTTGCTTTGACGGCGGCGGACAGACGAATGCGGCTGGCGAATGGGGCGGTCAGGCGGCTTACATATTCCTTGCTACCCCCCGTGACCGTATGCCATTGCGGCTGCTGCGTCACGGTAAGCAAACCATGCGATTTGAAGAACGACACGAAGAAATCCGCTGGGAATCCCATCATCACATCAAGCGGGCAGCTCCAGATCGCGCCACCCATGGGCAGGATATAATATTTAACGAACCAGTCACCAAGGCCCATGATAGCGATCAACTCACCCAATGTCTTACCGGGATTCCTTGCCGCAGCAGCTTCGGCGCCATTGTTGAAGCGCAGGATATCCACCAAAAACTTCCAGAAACGCGGATTCAGAATGTTGCTGCGCTGGCCAAACACCGCATTGAGGTTCTCCGCGCCCCATTCCAGATTTCCGTTATCGGCGCTGACACCAAAGGTCATGTTGCTCTTCTGCGTTGGAACATCTAGATGTTTGAACAATGCCGTCAGCAGCGGATAATTGCGGTGATTGAAAACAATAAAGCCCGTATCGACCGCGATTTTGGTGCCGTTGTAATCTATATCAACGGTACGCGTATGACCGCCGATTGCCGCTGATTTTTCGTAGAGGGTAATATCGTTTTTTTCATGCAGAAGCGCAGCCACGCCCATGCCTGATATCCCACTGCCGATAATCGCGATTTTTGGCATTTTGCTGGTATTTTCCTAGAATCAATTTAGCTTTACATTTCGACAACTTATCATTATCATACTAGACAGTCTAGTATCAAATGCACGAGAGCAAAAATTATGACCGCCAAAAAGAAGACCCGCACAGGCGATCCTGCAAAGAAAACCGCCATATTGAAGGCAGCCATGCGCCTGTTTCCCGAGCGTGGCTTTTCGGACACCTCGATGGATGCGATTGCGGCAGTGGCCGGTGTGACCAAACAGACCGTGTATGCGCATTATCACAGCAAGGATCAACTGTTCGAAGACATGATTATCGCGCTGTGTGACAAGCACGCCGATGCGGCGAAATCGCCGCCCGGCAAGCCAAAGCCGATTGATGAACAATTGTTTGACGCGGGCCTTGCCTTTCTTAATTTCGTGACGAGCGATGAATGCCTTTCGGTGACGCGACTTGTGATTTCCGAAGTCAATCGCCACCCTGCCCTCGCCCAGAAGTATTACGAGGATGGTACGCAACGCCTGCTGAATACCTTTGCCACTTTCCTGAAGGAGCAAAACAAGCTCGGCACGCTATCGATACCTGATCCTGATAGTGCATCGTCCTACTTCCTCGCATTGCTGAAAGGCCGCTATTACTTACGCATGGTTCTGGGCGTGCGGCCCCGCCCGACTGCGAAAGACAAGGAAGAAAACGTGCGCGACACCGTCGCCATCTTCATGCGGCTGTATGGAGGCCGCGACGCACTGCATACACGCAGCCGGTTCTAGGAGAAGGCTATTGAATCTCGTGTCAAAATTGCTGGCGCCGCTCTGCAGCCTGATCGCACTCACCGGTTGCTCTGCCGTCGACGTTCTTAATTTCACGATTCCTAAATCGGGCTATACCGTACATAAGGATATCGCGTACGGCGCCGATAAGTCTCAAAAACTCGACGTCTACATCCCCGATAAAAAACGCGCCTCCGGCTGTGTCGTGCTGTTTTTTTATGGCGGAAGCTGGCAAACGGGCAGTAAAGACAATTACCTTTTCGCCGGGGAAGCTTTTTCGTCACTTGGCTGCGTCACGGTGCTGGCGGAATACCGGCGTTATCCGGAAGTCAAATTTCCCGTATTCCTGCAGGATAGTGCCAAAGCGCTTGCATGGACTCATAAACATGTTGGCGAATATGGCGGCCGCGCGGATAACATCTTTGTTGTAGGGCATTCAGCGGGTGCCTATAACGCGATGATGCTGGCGGCCGATGCAAGTCTGCTCAAAGCCGAAGGCGGCAGTTCCGGCTGGATACGCGGCGTGATCGGCATCGCAGGTCCTTATGATTTCCTGCCGTTCATTGACGACAAGATCAAAGATATTTTCAGCACCGTAAAGGCGGAAGACACACAGCCAGTCAATTATGTTCATGCGAACATGCCACCCGTGCTAATGGCGACAGGGACGAAAGATACAGAAGTCCTGCCGCGCAATACGCGCCTGATGGCTGCCAAGATGGAGAAGTTTGGCAACAAGCCGGTCGTCAAGATCTATGAGGGTGCCGGCCATGTCGGTATCGCACTGTCGCTCGCGCGGGGTTTCCGCAACAAAACCCCGGTTCTGCAAGACAGCGCAAACTTCATTGCGCTGCACGAAAAGAAATAATCAGGCCTGCAACGCGGGATCGGGCGGCGGCATATTTTGGAGCGGCTCTTCTGCCTCCGGGACGCGGCCGATGGGTGCGAGGGTGTCGACCGAAGCGAGTGCCTTGGTTGCGGGTCCGTGCAGCACTTTGCCATCTGGCGTGTAACGCGAGCCGTCGCAAGGACAATCCCAGCTTTTTTCCGACCCGTTCCACTGCACGATGCAGCCAAGATGCGTGCAGGACGCGCTGCATTCATGCAGCTGCCCATGATCATCGCGGTAGGCGGCAATTTTATGCATGCCGCGGCGCAAGATAGCTCCCTCGCCTATGCCAATTTGGTCTTCACCCTCTGCCTCAGCGGGTGCCACAAAATCTGACACCATATAGCCGACGGCGTTTGAATTTTCACGGATGTAACGTCCGAGGTTGCTGAACATCTTGCGTGACGGATCAAAGACCTGTTCGAGTACGTTCTCATGCCCCATAATCAGGTCGCGTATCAGCGTCGCCGCAATCGTTCCATAGGTCATGCCCGTGCCGGAAAATCCTGTCGCGACATAAACGTTCTTATCGCCCGGATTGCGGCCAATGAAAGCGACGTCGTCGACAGACTGGATGATCTGCCCCGACCAGCGGTAGAGCACCGGCCCGGTGCCCGGAAACAGTGCGCGCATCCAGTCCTCGACGGCCTGATAACGCTGCGCGCCGTCGTTCGCCTGCCCGGTCTTGTGGTCTTCACCGCCGACGACCAGCATGTCATAGGTTTCGCCGCTGACCGTTCTCAGGTAATGATAAGGATCATTCATATCCCAGAGCATGAACGGCTTGTATAAGTCCTTCGGTATCCGGCATGCGATGCTGTAACTGCGGTATGCTGCTTGTTTGGTGTGAAGCGTCAGCGTGTCGTTGATGGGCGTATGCGTTGCAACAACGATAGCGCGCGCTTCCACCCGATAGCCGTTATCGGTCACGACATATGGATTATCGCCGCCGTGAACTTCCTGCACGGCATTACCGGTATGTACGACCCCGCCGCGCGAGACAATGATCGCGGCGAGTTTCAGCATGTATTTCGTCGGGTGAAAGATATGCTGGTTGGGTACCTGCAGGCAGCCCGATGTCCAATAAAAGCGCCCGATATCGATCTGTGAAAGCTTCTTCCAGCCTGGGAGTCCTGATTGTTTCGCCGCGTCGGCTTCACGCTGCAGCATATCTTGTTGCTCGGGTGTCGTCGCCAGCATATAGCCCGTGACAGGGTAATAGGCGCAATCGATTTTTTCTTCCTCGATGATCTTGCCGACAAGCTTGGACGCCATCACATGCGCCTGTGCGATGAGCGTGGTCGTCTCAGCCCCAAAACTATCCTGTAAATCGCAATAGCGGGCATCGAGAACAGTTGTCAGATGCCCCGTGGTGCGGCCAGTTTCACCGCGTGCGAGTTCCTGCGAATCGAGCACGACAACAGATTTTCCCGCGCGTTGAAGCAGGTAAGCAGTTGTCAGGCCTGTCAATCCGCCGCCCACAATGCAGACATCCGCGCTTAGGTTTTCCGACAGGCGCGGATAATGGGTTCTGCCTACATCGCCATCACGCCAATGACTTAAGCTTCCTTCGTTGAGAATTGACATGCCGGCTCCTGTGTTCACTTTTGGTTCCAACGCCGGTCGAGCGCGTTTAGTTTCACCAATTACAGTCTACCAGCAGCGCAGCATGGTCAGAAAATGGCTGCGGGATGATTTTTAGGTCCAGTTTGTCCACAAGGCTGCTGCTGGCGATGCAGAGGTCAAGCGCGACTTCCTTGCGGTGGATGCGGAAGGTCGGGTGATGTTCTTCGTTGAGGACTTTCAAGTCGTCGCCGTTCAGGAATTCTTTCAGCTCCGAGAATCCGTGAAGAATATTGAAGTCCGCAAGAATAATAACTTCCCTGCCCTGCTCCGCGATCAACTTGCGCAGCTCGGCAAACTGTTTCTCGCGCACTTTTCTTTGTAGGGAGAAGTGCGTAAAGAATACAGCGACACCGTTCGGGAGCATGACGCGGTGAATCAGGCGCTTTGACCCGGCGGAGAAGTACAGTTTCTCAAATGGCAGGTCCTGTACGGACATGAAGGCGGCGCTTTTTCCGAAGTGAAGTGGGAGTTTGGCAAGCCAGTTACCAGGGCCATATTTGTCCGCGATGTCGTAATAGCGGAAATCATCATCCATTAGAAACTTGAGCTGGTTGAAGCGTGCGGAATGCACGGAGCCCTCGTCAATCTCCACAAAGCAGCAGAGATCGGGCTTTGTATTGGTGATAATCCCTTTCAACTGCATCAACACCTGCTGCTGGAGCGGAATGCTGCAATAGAAATGGCGGTTGAAACGGCAGACATGTTGCCACAGCGTTCCGTCTATGCCCCGTGCGTAACCGATATTGCTGAAAAGGATTCGAAAGCCCATATCAAAGTACTTCCTTCAAGCATCGCCCCAAATATCCCGTGATACGCTGGCCAAGGGGAATATCGTGCACGTATTTCATATCTGCGATACGTGCATCGCGGATATAGGCGTCGGAAGCTACGCGCAATTCAACAAGCGCATCGTGATTACGGATGATGAGGTTTGCCTCGCGGTTTTTCAACAGACTGAGATAATCCATGTTCGTGCTGCCGACAGTTGCCCAAGTATCGTCAATGATAGCATATTTTGCGTGGAGCACCTGAAACGGATAAAGATAAAGCTTTATTTTATGCTGCAGGAGTCCCGCAAAATATGAATGCGAAACATGGTCGGCGAGCGGCACATCGGTTCTCTCACTCATAAGTATTTCTACCTTCACTCCGCGGCGCGCCGCTTTAATAAGCGCGCGCCGCAGGCGGTGCGGCGGCAGGAAATAGGGCGTCACAAGTCTCACAGAGGATTTTGCTGCTTTGATCTGGGTTAGAAGCTGCTTGTAGATCTGGTTCATGTGGAGGGTCGGTGATGATACCGCATAACCGCGCTCCGCTTTCATATCGGCCGATGCCGAGCCGCGAATTTTTTCATTTTTTTCTTCTGCTTCCCAGATGCGGTCAAAATGATGCGCAACATCGGCCATGCCGCCACCTGTGAAACGGCAATGCAGCTCGTGCCAATGCTCCATGATTTCCCACAGGCACGCGCTGCCGGTATGTGCGATGCGTCGATCGATGAGCATCGTCTTTACATGACTGCGTGGCAGCCAGCGCGCCGGGTTGAAGGCGCGGCGTGAGAGTAACGGGTTGTAGAAATGCACCTCACCTCCATTCTTCCGTATATTCTCAAGATGCGGGCTCAGGAAAATGCCTCGGCTGCCGACGCCGTCAAACATCAGGCGAACCTTCACGCCCTCCGACGCCTTGCGCGCGAACAATTCCAGAAAGCGCTTGCCGGCGCTATCGTCCATGATGATGTATTGCTCGAATTCAATAGAATGCTGTGCGGCTAGACAGTCAGCATACATCGCATCCCATATCTCGGAGGTGCGGTAAATAAACTTCATGGTTGAGCCGTTATCGTTGTGCCCCTCTTGCATCAGCCGGTCCTTTGTTGCTGCTGGAGAATGCTAGCAACAAACACTTGTGAAAACAAAGGGTTCCAAGCAGGAAAAGCCGCCGGACGAATCCGGCGGCCATTCCTTAAGCTAACAAAGCCAACAGCTTACGCTGCAACGGCGATGTTATGCGCTTGCGTGTTTTTCTCGAGCATATCCTTCACGCGGCGTTTCTGTTCGCCGTCGGTCGGCTTCACGGCGAGCAGGATATTGCCCGCTTTCAGCTCGTCTTCATAGATTTTTGCTTCATGTTCGGGAATGCCCGCACCAACCAGTGCGCCGATCAGACCGCCCGTTGCTGCACCCGCGCCGAGGCCGGCGAGAGCACCCGTGAGCGAGCCCACAACGATTAGGTTCAGACCGGGAATGGCAAGTGCGCCAGCCGCGAGAACGGAACCGAGGATTGCTCCTACGACGCCGCCGAAGGTGGCACCAGCAGCAGCGCCTTCATCGGCACGGCTCTTGGTTTCGATCTGGAAATGGTTGCCACGGCTTTCTTCAGTCACGATGAGGCTGATCTGCTCTTCGCGGATGCCCATGTCGACGAGGCGGTTGAGGGCGAGTTCGGCAGCCGAACGGGTGTCAAAAGTTGCTGTTACATGCGTCATGATGTGTTCTCCTAAGTATTATTGTTATGGTTTTTCAGGAGAACCAACAAATCATAGTAATTTTTGTTCCTTAACCTTTCAGGGCATTGTCCCAGACTTGGGAGCATCAGGCGCTGGCGGCGACTTATTGATTGCAACGTCTTTCGCAACGCGAGAAAGCCCTGTTGCGACGATTTTGCGCAGCAAGGTCTCGAGATCGCCTGTAATTGCCGTGATGGTGTTCGCACCCGCCGGCATTTTTTCCGTGAGCGTAAAATCGCGCAGCAATTTTTCGTCAGCGCGCATGATGAGCCGGAAGGTGAGCGAGACGCGTACCTCCGGCATGCCGGTCGCCTCCGCCGCATAAACTGGCTGGAAATCATTGACCTTGATTTGCAGCGAATAGGGTGCATTCACGCCGCTATCAGGCGATATCGCCGAAAAACGGGCCGACTGGATAAGAAAATCCTGCAGCACCTTGTTCAGTGCATCCGGCCACGCAGCATCTGCATAGAAATCCATGCGACGCCCGCCAGACATATGCAAGGCGATGCGGGACGTGTCAAAACCTGCAGGTACTTCCGGTTCCTGCACGATCACGGCGGAAGAAGACACCCGTTTTTCGGGTTTTTCCGCATGCAACGTGTAAACCGAGACGGGCGGCGCTTTTGATTTGGTGATGTTGCCGCAACCTGCAAGCATGACGAGGCAGGCAAGAGCCAGGGCCGGGATAATTTTCTTCATTTTGGTATCTCCACGCCGCGCGAGGACGGCTGATAAATGACTTGCGAGGGGTCGCGGTCGAGCTTGTCGGCGAGCTTGCGCACGGAATTGGCGGTGCCGCGCGTCGCGCGGGATGCGGCGGTGAACTGCTCAAGTCCCTCCGACGCGAACCGGTCGATATGCGGGCGGTTGCGATCCAGCAAGCCGCTAAAGTTTCCAGCGGCAGCATCAAGGTTATCGACGGTACTATTCATGTTCTCGATCAATTTTGGCATCTGCGCGCTCGACAGGCTCAAGTTATCGAGCAGCATGGTGACATTCGTGACGTTGACGGGGCTAAGGACGCCGTTCAGGTCGCGACTGATGTTCTCGAGGTTGACCATGGCTGCCTGAACGGCGGACATGGTTTTATCGTTCAGCATCATGTCGAATTTGGCGGTAATTGCACGGATCTGCGACGTGATGGCAGGAATATCCTCGAGTGCCTCGTACAGCTTCGATGCGCTGCCTTGCAGCATCGGATAATCCATGCCTGCAACTTTGACCGGTTCTTCGGTATCTTCTTTCGTTGTCGACATTTCGATACGCACAAGGCCAGTGACACCTTGCGTCGCCATCGTGACTTTCGTCTTGGCCTTCACAGGCGTCGATTTGTCGACGCCGATATCCACATGGATGAGCTCCGGGTTGTCCTTCACGAGACGCAGCGCCATGACCTTGCCGACTTTGACGCCCTTGTACTGGACGCCCGCGCCCTCCTCCAGACCCGTGATGGAATCGTGGAATTCGACGGTATAGAATTTATAATCCTTCTGCTCCTGTGGCCCCATCAGCCAGATGAAGAAGCATACAGAGGCAAGGATGGCGGCGGAGACAAACAACCCGACCATAAAATAGGGTGCGGTTTTTTCCATCAGGCGGCTCCTGCTGCGTTTTTATGGGCGGGTTCGTTCTGCACCGCGCGCATGCGGGTGCCTTGGAAGTATTCCTTGATCTGCGGATGATCTTTTTTCATCATTTCCTCGATCGTGCCAGTGACGATTTTCTTGTCGATGATCATGGCGATGCGGTCACAGACATTCACCAGCGTGTCGAGATCGTGAGTGATGATAAGGACGCTGAGTTCCAGCACATGGCTCAGCTGCAGGATAAGGTCGTCGAATGCGGCGGCTGCCACCGGATCAAGCCCTGCCGTGGGCTCATCGAGAAACAGTATTTCCGGGTCGAGCGCCAGCGAGCGTGCGATCCCTGCCCGCTTCGCCATGCCGCCCGATAGCTCGGACGGCTTCTTCGTCGCGGTTTCGGGCTTTAGCCCCACGGCATGCAACTTGAAGAGCGCGAGGCTCTTAATATCCTTTTCCGAAAGGTCGGTATGCTCGCGGAGCGGCAGGCTGATATTGTCGAGCACGTTAAAACCGGAAAACAGCGCGCCGTCCTGAAACAGCACGCCCCATTTTTTTGCCATTTCTTTCTTCTGGGCATCATCCATGTCGCTGACATCAGTGCCGCCCACAATAACGGTACCGGCATTCGGCTTGTGCAGACCGAGCAGCGTGCGCAGCAGCACGGATTTCCCTGAACCTGAACCGCCGACGAGTCCGAGTATTTCGCCTTTTTCCAGCGTCAGGTCGAGCCCGTCATGCACAACCTGACTACCGAATTTGTTGACGATGCCATGCGCTTCGATGACGGCTGCCATTTACAACCCCATCTTTGCAAAAATGATGGAGAACAGCGCATCCGCCATAATGACGAGGAAGATGGACTGCACAACCGCAAGCGTCGTCAGTTTGCCAACATTTTCAGCGGAGCCTTTTGCGTTGATGCCCTGATAGGCGCAAATGGCGGTGATGAGCAGCGCGAAAACCGGCGCCTTGATCATACCGATAAAGAACATCTCTGGCGTCGCAACCTCGTGAACGCGCGCGAGAAACGTGCTCATCGGCAGGTCAAGCTGAGTTACCGACATGACGCCGCAACCGACAAGGCCGACCAGTGTTGCGAAAAAAGTAAGCGCCGGCAGCGTTATGAGGAGAGCGATGAGGCGCGGCACAACAAGCGTCTCGATCGGGTCGAGGCCCATGGTCTTGAGCGCATCCACTTCGCCGCGCATCTTCATCACGCCGATTTCGGCGGCAAAGGCACTGCCGGAGCGTCCCGCGAACATAATCGCCGTTGTCAGCACCGCCATCTCCCGCAACAACGATATGACGGTCAGGTCGATCGTGAAAATATCTGCGCCGAATTTCTTTAACTGAGTCGCGCCCTGATAGGAAATCACCATCGAAATGCCGAAACCGAGCAAGCCGATAATCGGTAATGCCTGAACGCCGGTTTCATGAATATGGCGCGTAATTGCCGGCAGCCTGAAATGGCTGGGCTGCGCCAGGTTGCGAAAGAGTCGGATGAAGACTTCGCCGAGAAAGGAAAATAGCGAGAACAGAAATGTACAGGCGTCAACGGCGCGCTTGCCGACATTGATAAAAAACTGCACGGGCCAGATAGCTCCCGGTTTCCGCGCGGGCTCTAGTTGCTCATCGGGGACGAATTCCATCAGCGTCTGCTGGCGCTCCGACATATTCGCGATTTTGATTTTGGAGAAATATTTCTGGATGAGCCACGCGCCGGCTGTATCGAGTTTGCCGAGACTGCTGGCATCGATCTCGGCGGGCTTGCGGTCATGGGAATGCACGGCGGCTTCGATGGCAGCTGCGTTGCCGACAGTCCAATCCCCTTTCAGGGCGAGTGTGCTGTGGCCTTGTGATGTCCGGTCTTCAAGAAACTCCATTGTCGCCCTTCTCGCGCGGCATGTGGCTTATCGGGACGCCAATGCATTATAAGGGCTTACAGTTCCGGATGTCATGCAGCCAATGGAATGTGTTCGTATGAAAAAAACCCCGGCACTTGCGCACCGGGGTTTTGATCTTGTAACCGTTAAGACGCTTACGCGGCTTTCAGGTTGCCTGCTGCGGATTTGCCGCGCTCAGTCACGATGTCGTAAGACACTTTCTGACCTTCGTTCAAGCCGCGCAGACCTGCTTTTTCAACTGCGGAGATGTGAACGAACACATCAGCGCCGCCGTCATCAGGCTGGATGAAGCCGAAGCCTTTTTGCGCGTTAAACCATTTCACTGTACCTGTAGCCATATTAAGTCTCCTTCAAGTAACGCACTTCCGTGCATAAGGACCGGACAACCATTGTCCATTCCTGATATCCGAAAATCAGCGTCGTCTTGTAGAGCCTTGCGGGTCTCAAACAGGCAGAACTCGGAACTCGAATAATAATATACGTTATTCGCTGAAATCGTAAAGAGGTTTTGCATACATTAGAAAAATGCTATAACTATCTGTAATATATTAATATATATCTAAATAAAAGAAAACTCCCGCTTTGAAAAGCGGGAGTTTTCCTTTGAAGATTCGGGACGGATTAGCTGCGGATCGGGTCGTAGGAGACCGGATCGTCGCGATGCATGCCGCCAAGCGCTGCAGCAACAGCTGCGATAAACGCACCCACCAGCAACGACAATGCGGTGAAGATCGAGAATGCAGCAGAGGCTTTACGGGCCTTTTCCGCCTTCTCTTTCGCTTCCGCCTTCATCGCGCCCAGTTTAGCGACAGTGGCGTCAACGCGAGTCAGCGCTTCTTCTTGCGTGATGCCGGTTTTGGCTACAACGACGCTCGCAACATATTCACGATCAGCTGCGGGGAATTCCGCGGCCGTCATGCTGTTGCGGAAGATGCCGCCGATTTCACGGCGCGCGCCTTCATCGGTGGCAGCGACGCCCGGCTGCGGGGAACGCAGAAGAGCGTCAATGTCATAGGCCATGGCGTCAAAGCCAGGAGCACCACGTGCGGGACCGGGCGCATGCATTGCAGCAGCACCGCCGGCAGCACCTGCGGAGATCACCGCCGTTGCAGCTTTTGCGCCGCCACCCACGAGCGAACCCATGGCGGAAGCCAGCAGGGTCGCCGTCAGGAGCGTTGCCGCGGCCCATGCAAGAAAACCATGTGCCGTATCGCGGAAGAAGATTTCATCGCGTCCGGTCTGGACGTTTGATCCCCGCAGGCGACCGGCAAGATAGCCGCCAAGACCAGCGGAAGCCCATTGCATCGCAACCATCCAGGCAGCAGCCTTCGTGGTGAACGAAGCGATTGATTCCTGATCGCCGGACCACGGATTAAACGTCGCGATGCCGACGCCGGAACCCAGCGATAGGAGGACAAGGGACAGAGCCGCAGCACCCGCCGCGCCGCCAATAATAGCGGCCCACGAAACGGAGCATTGGTGATGAGGAGCGGCAATGACGGTATTCCCCGTCGGGGTCGTGATTGTGTTCTGCATGTTGCTTCCCCTTAGGTCAGGATTGCGAGAAGCAGGATGATCGGAAGCGGAATGCCAAGAAGCCAGAGAAGAATGCCACGGCCCATAATAAGTCTCCTTTGAGGGTTTGTTAAAACGTACGAAACCCCCAACGCGCGAAGAATAATCAGGTTCCCTTTATTAACAAGGAACTAGCGGTTGTCGGGGCGCTGCGCAGGTGACGCAGGCCGTGCGGTGGCAGGTTTAGCCGTGATATCCCGGATAAACTGCGCTTCTGCCGCCACATAAGGGGTGTGGTCGCTACGGAATATCTCGTGGAACCACTGCTTTGGCTCCGCCTCGTACGGCTTTTGCCAGCTGTCCCATGGCAGATGAGTCTGCGCCCTGCCCTGCACGAAGCCCCAGTTGAAGGCGGCAACCTTGTGTTCTTTGGCAACCGGCAGGATAGCCTCGAAAGTGCTGCCAAGGGTACGGGCCATGTATTCGGTCAGCATCAGCGGGCGTTTATGCTGGTCTGCGAGATATTTCAGGCGGCGTTCGAAATCATCGGCGGGGGCATAGTTGTGGAAC
>JAQSWE010000034.1:19099-21393 GCA_029266795.1 Alphaproteobacteria bacterium
CGAAATGATGTCGGATTGCGCCAACTGGATTTTCTGCACATTATTGACTTGGGACAGGTCATTCCACTCGCCGATCCAGACGCCGCTGGTCAGCGGCTGCTGCGGTTTTGCGTTACGCGCCCATTTGAAAACATCGTCGAGCAGCGATGCGACGAGGTCCAGCTTGTTCAACGGCTCTTTCGCACCGTAGCTTGCGCCGTTTGTATTGTCAGGTTCATTCCAGACATCCCAGCTCATGACGCGGCTGTCGAGTCCGAATGCGCCGACGACGCCTTCGACATATTCCTGCAGGCGTACGCGCTGTGCCGGATCGGCTAGCGCAGCGGCGCCCGGGCCTTGCACCCAACCCGCATTGTGGACGCCCGCTGCCGGTTCCCGCTGCGGTCCCAATTTCGGTTCCGGATCCCATACGGAATCAAACAGAACGAACATGGGTTTGATGCCGTGTTTGTCGGCAATCTCGAGGAAAGTATTGATACGTGCCTTATAGCCTTCTGGATCCTGCTGCCAGATGAGGTCATGAAGGAACACGCGCATCGTATTCATGCCGATGCCCTTGGCGAGCGCGAGTTCGGCGTCAATCTGCTTGGGGTTGAAGGTTTCGGCTTGCCACATCTCGATCTGGTTGCTGGCATGTGCTGGCACATAATTTGCGCCGACGAGCCAAGGCTGTTTTTCGTACCAGTCATTCGCTTTTTTTTCGGTCCAACGGCTGCCCAAATCTTCAACGGCTGCTTGTGACGGTTTATCGCTCATAGATTCTTTCCCGAAAAATTTGTTGGCGAGTTTGCGAATGGATTCTGCAAGACGCATGACGGTAACTCCTGTGAATCAGGATATGACTGAACCAGCGGAGTATTCCGTATTAACGGAATAAACGCAAATAGGATTTTCAATTTCAGGTTTGATTGCTGCACCGCACACAAGGCGCTTACTCGTTATTTGCCGTGTTTTCTTTTTTTTGTAGTTTACGGGCTTCGATAACCGGCTTAAGCGGTTTTTTGATAGAACCGATGAGTTTTGAACAATCGTTATCCTTGCCCAAACCCACCTCAATGAAGGGCAGCAAAGCCGCAGGCGGCGCAATTGCACCAAGCAGAACAGCACTAGCCCCACGTAAAAAAGTCGACATCGGATCGATCATGATTGTGGGATCGCTCATCTTTCCCGTGACCTTGATCTTGGACTGGATTGAGAAAAAACTGACATCTTTCGGCTTCGCATCGATTTCAACGTCGATTTTCTCGGTATTCATATTTATTTTGGCGTCACCCTTGATCGAAGTGTCGGTCGTATCCAGCACAAATACGCGGGAATCGAGAACTCCTTTGCGCACGGCGAAATCACCTACGCCACAGCGGATATCGGTGGTCTTGTCTTCACCAAGCATCAGCGGCGCCAGCTCCGCAATGTCGAGGTCTATGGCTTCCACCAGTTTCAAGCTGATCTTGCCGCCCGACATAACGGTCACGATCCGGCCGTTGCTATTGCCAAGAAATTCAGCGGATTAACGACCGGGACCAGCCAGCTCAACACGACCGCCAAATGTGCCCTTAGAAAACTCCTCGAAACTCGACCCCTTGAAAAAGCGTTTCAGACTGAGGCGTTGGAAATCAAGATCGGTCTTGATATAAGGCATTTCTTTGCGGCCATCGAGTTCAAGGAAACCGACAACACGACCGTCGGCCGCACCGAATTCAAGAGGTTTGAACCGCAAAAGGCCGTCCACAAGCTTGATACGGGTATGCATATCATTCAGCGGCCAGCCGGGGGCATTTAGTTTTTTAGCGTCGAGCGTCAAGTCGAGGTCACCGGCACGCAGACGTTTGAGATTGATTTTCATGTCGGGCAGCACATCCTCGCCCTTCACGACTTTTTTCGGTCCCGACGGTTGAAAGCCGACAAGTCCGCCCAGATCTTTCACGTCGAGCTTGTTTGAAAAAAGCTTGCCCGCGAGTTCCGGACGCTCAGACTCAGCAGTGTAAGTCACGTTGCCGGATAGATCGCTGCCGCCTACGCGACCGTTGAAGCCGTTGAAGCTCCACAATTCGCCATCTTTCTGCAACTGGCCTTTAAGACTGTAGCTCGGTGTCGGCGGCAGCGGCACGTGGATCAGATAAAACAGGTCTGCAAGGTTCGCGCCGCCAAGTTCAAGGCGGGCATCAATGCCTTTCAACTGGATCGGATCCGTGAAAGTGCCGTCGGTCATGAAGCGCGTACCGCCAATATCGATTTCAACCTTCAGCGGAAACGGCTTGTTCGTATTTCTGAGGAGGTTCAGAGAACCGCCGGAA
>JAQSWE010000035.1 GCA_029266795.1 Alphaproteobacteria bacterium
TTTCAATATTATGTCAGGCCGCAACTGGCTCGACCTGCACCCGTTGCCGGTTCAACAGGCGGCAAATGACGCAAAGGCATCTGTACCGAGCATGTTCAGCCTGCGCCAGCCGGTTTTGGGCTAGATAATCATTTACATTATTAGGCCTGAATAATTCATTGATTTATCGATGAATTATAAGAGATCCCGCTTAAGTTACTGCGCATACAACACTTTAGATAGCTATCGCAAGCTATTGAATTATTCAATTTAATCAGGTCACAATCCCTATTGAAATTTGGAGATGCGAGAAATCACTTTAAGCGCTTATATTTTTCGCCTGAACTTCCTTCATAAATTTGCTTCACATGAAACACCGCCGCGCCATCTTGACCCCGCCCTGTTCCGCAGATAGGCTTTGGGTATTCACAGGAGAATTTGGATGAGCACCCTCGACGACGCCCGCAAGGCCAAGGCCAAGGTTGGCAAATTACTGGCCAGCGCCTTCAACCGCGCCGCAAAAAATCCTGTGAACGGCATCGGGATCAGCAACGTCAAAGACGATTATCATGTAACCGTCCGGCTGGAACGCCAGCCGACGCCGGAGGAAAGCACCCGCCTGCCGCGCGAATGCGATGGCGTGGCCGTGAAGTACAAAATCACCGGCCCGATCGTCGCGCAGTAGCCGTCATTCTTTTTGCGGTAAAGCCTTCACGGTTCCGGTCGCACCGTCGATGCTCAGCCAGAGCTTGCCCTGCTTTTCGGAAAGCGCCTGAATGTCCTTCAGGAAATCCTGCCCGATGCCGGTAACGCAAGGGATGCCCTGCTCGCGCGCCACGGTGCAGGCATGGGACAGCGCCCCGCCTTCCGCAAACAGCAGGCCGGAGGCATGGGGGAACAGCTCAACCGTATCTGGTCGCGCCCGCGGGAAGACAAGGATGGGGAATTCGGACGGATCAAGCGCGGTCAGGCTCGCCTCGGCATTTTTCAAAATAATCGCCCTACCCGTCACTTGGCCGCCGCAAACCGGCAGGCCTTTCCATTCGGTCGCCGCCACATGGGCTGCCTCGGCCACAGGCGCGGGCGCGCTTTCATCCGGCTTGTCCCAGAAAAAAGGCGGGGTATCCGGCTCGACCGACCTGGCGGGGCGCGGCGGGAAGATTTCGAGCCAGGCGGAGGACAGCTGCGTACGGCGTTTCTGGATGCCCTGGATTTGCATCATCGTCTTGCGCACGGTAAAGGGCGATTTGTCGGGTGCCGCCAGCCATTGGGCGAATTCCTGCGGGCTGCCCGATGGCAGGCGCTGCATCAATGCCTGCAGCGCAAGGCCGAGCGCGGTGCTTTCCAGCAGCCTCGCATCGCGCCCCTGCGGCAGCGGCGATTTGCTGGCAGTATCGACATATCTTTCGATGCGCCACTGGCTTTTGACGAGCGCGAAAGTGCGCAGCAGGTTATTGCGCTGTGTGTAGGTCCAGCCGCCGCCCCGCTCCGTTACATACATCCAGCCGCAGCTGACCGTCTCCACGATCTCGCTCCAGTTCACGTAAGGAACGGTTTTGTACCAGCTGACCAGCGGCCCGCGCGACGGCGGCAGCGCCAGCACATTCAGCGCGCGCGACCAGATGGATTGCGGATCGGTCGGGTCATAGACGTCTTCCAGCAATTGCTGTTCCGCCGGCGTAAAGCTCGACGGCAGCGAGGCGTCTTCGGAAAACTTCATCCAGAGCGTCTTCAGCACTATTTATCTCCGCGCGTGAGCAAGTGAACGCCGCCATAAGCCGTAATATCATGCGGCGTCGTTACATATAGCACATCGCGGTCAAAAACGGGAGCGGCATAGCCGCCCTGCGTTTTCTTTATCCTGCGGATTTCCGTGCCGTCTTCTGCATTGCGGATGGAAACCACGCCATCCGACGTCATACCGGCGAGCAGCGGCGGGTTGGTGGTTGCCAGCAGGCCTGCGGGGGCGAGGAATTCTTTGCCCTGCTTCACATACCACGCTTTGCTGCCGTCCTTGATGTTCAGCGCGATCAGGTCGCCATTCTTTAGCGTGTGGATGACGATACCTTTATCCGCCAGCACAACGGCCTCGGGCAGCGGCATGCCGGGCAGGTCGACCGACCAGAGGATTTTGCCGTTCGTGCCGATGGCATGGGACCAGCCCTTGTCATCCGCTTTCTGCGGCCCCACCTGCCCGACCGCGGTCGTCAGCAATATGCGGTCGCGGCCGCCCATCTGCGGCGAACCCATCGTATTGCCGGGGAGCGCGGTTTTCCATTCGATATCGCCGTCATCGGGATCGAGCGACGACAATTCCGCGCCGACCTTTTTATCATCCGGCTGCGCTGAAACGTACAAATGATCGTCGTGCAGCAAGGGCGTTGCATCCGTATGGCCGATTTTGCTCCGCCACAACACCGCGCCGTCCTTCATATCCAAAGCCCATATGCCTTCTTCCCCCGCGCAGGTGAAGAGGCGGTTGTTGGCGGCATCGAGCGCAGTTTCGGATTCCACATGGCTGCGAAACTGACGTTCCCATACCGGCTTGCCGTCCGGCAATGAAAAGGCCGTCAGCGATGCGGCGGGAGCTGTGTGCAACCCCTCCCCCACAAAGGCCATATCCTTTAGGACCGCCGTGTTGGTGAAGATCGGCTCTTTCTTCTTCAGCGACCAGACGAGCTTGCCGTCGGCGCGCGCATGGGCGTCGAGCGTCGCCTCGAAAGTGCCAAGCAGCAGCAGGTCGCCCGCGATCACGGGCGAGGCCAGCGTTTCATTCTTTGTTTTCACCGTCCAGAGCGGCGCGAATTCTTCGTATGATTTATCCGTGGGCTGCGTCGCATCCGCCAGTTTTTCAAGCTTTGATATATCCGCACCCGCCAGCAGGCGTGATCCTTCTTGCTCGCTGGGTTTCTGCGTATGGCTCCAGATCACCGTCGCGCCCGCCGCGATAAAGCAGACCGCCGCGAAGCCGAAGATCTTCCGGCGGTGCCGCGACCAGAACGCCGCCTGCGACGCCCCCGCCAGTGCCCCCACCGCCGTCAGCAGCCAAGGGAGGATTTCAATCATCGGGATCAGCGCAGGAAAGATATAGAGACGGCCGGAAAGGCGCGGAAAAGGCGGCAAAGTTTTGCGTACAGCCATGTGAAATACTCCCTGTTCCCTATCAGACGATTCTCAGCCGTCATTCCTTGGCTGCGGACATATTGGTATATGCCGACTGGATTGGCAACGTGCAAGCGGCTGATATATGGCAGGTTTTAACGTCCATTAATTAGCTTATTGACTAAATACCGAAGCGGGCGCAATAATGTATTATTAGCCTATTAGCTAAATAAGAGTATGCCATCATGAACAATAAAATCGAAATCCTTTACGATGACCAATGCCCCGTTTGTCGGAGCTATTGCACGAAAGTGCAACTGAAGGACGATGCGCAGGAAATCATTCTGACCGATGCGCGCAAAAGCGGCACGCTGATGGATGAGGTGACGGCGCAAGGGCTCGACATCGACGAAGGTATGGTCGTGAAGCTGGACGGAAAAATCTATTACGGGAGCGAGGCAATGCGCGTGCTGGTGCCGCTGACAAAGGCGGGACGCCTGCAGCGCTTTTTGTTCAGCACAAAGAACCTGTCGGCAATCGTCTATGGGTTTTGCAAAAGTGTGCGGAATTTACTGCTGCGCGCACTGCGCATCCGGAAGATCGAAAATCTCAAAGATCCTCGATATCGCAATTAAGCGAATAGCCCACGCCGCGCACGGTCTGGATGACCTCGCCGCCGCCGAGTTTCTTGCGGATGCGGGCGATCTGGATGTCGATCGCGCGGTCGCCGACCTCGAGGTTGCCTTCGCGCGCGCGGTCGAGCAGTTGCTCGCGCGACAACACGCGGTTGGGCGCATGGACCAGCGCCTCCAGCAGGCGGAACTCCATGGGCGTCAGTTCGCAGGATTTTCCGGCATCGTCAAAAACCTGATACTTCGCGGTATCGAGAATATGTTCCGCGAAACGCGTGCGGCGCGGCGCTGCGTCATTGCTTGAAGCGGGTTTGGGGCGGGAGCGGCGGATGGCGGCCTTGACCCGCGCCGACAGTTCCTTCATTTCAAACGGCTTGGCGAGGTAATCATCCGCGCCCATCTCTAAGCCCACGACCTTGTCGACCCATGCCCCCTTGCCGCTGATGACGATCACCGGCGCATCGGTCAGCGCGCGTATCTGCGCGATCAGCGTCAGCCCGTCGGCATCCGGCAGCATGAGGTCGAGGAGGATGGTATCGGTGCGCTTGACCTTCAATATCTTCATCGCCTCCGCACCGCTAGAGGCATTGAACACCGTGTAGCCGTCAAGCTCGAGGTTCTCGCGGATCGTTTCCCGCAAGGCAGAATTGTCATCGACGACAAGCACAGTAGGGTTGGTCACGCCACGAGTTCCCGCACGGTTTTTTCAAGCATATCGATATCAAGCGGCTTGGGCAAGATCGCATCGGCACCCAGTTTCTTGGCAAGATGCAGGAAATCTGCGGATTTTGTGCGCCCCCCGCCGGAAATCGCGATGAGCCGGATGTCGGGGTGGCGGCGGCGCAGCTCCATGATAACCTCCAGCCCCTCCTTGCGCGGCATGATGATATCGGTGATGACGATCTGCGGCTGATGGGTGCCCTCGTCGATCATGTTCAGCGCTTCCTGCCCGTCGCGGGCATAGACGACGTCGAAACCACAGGCGGAAAGATTTTCGCACACGACGCCGCGCACCTGTTCCTCGTCATCCACGACCATGATACGAAGTTTGTCTTCCATTCTTCCCCTCTTTCTTTTATCCGCTACGATAAAGCGGCAGGTAAATGTCAAGTGTCGTGCCCTGCCCCTCGGTGCTCGCCGCTTCGATATGACCGCCCGACTGGCGGACGAAGCCATATACCATCGCAAGCCCCAGCCCCGTGCCTTCGCCAGTTTTCTTCGTTGTGAAAAAAGGCTCGAAGATGCGCTCCAGCACATGTGCGGGCATGCCGCGACCTGTGTCCCTTACCGAAATATGCGCGTATTCGTTGCCGCCGTAATCGGCAGAGCCCATGGCAAAATCGAGCGCGCCGCCCTGCGGCATGGCGTCGCGGGCATTGGCGGCTATATTGGCAAGCGCCATGTCGAAAAGTTTGGCATCAATCCGCACGGTCGGATTCGTTCCCGTATCAAGCAGCCGTACCTTGATGTCTTCACCGAGCTTTTTCTGCTGTTGATCTGCTGCCGCCCGCACAAATTGGCGGAGATCGACAACCTGCTCGCTCAACTCGCTCTGGCGCGAAAAAACCATCAGTTGCCGGATCAGGTTTGCCCCACGGCGCGCCGCATCCTCAACGCCTTCGATCTTGGGCAATATTGCCGCGCGCGTTTCTACATCCTGCATCGCGTCCACACGGCGCTGCATCAGGCGCGTATTGCCGAGGATGACGGTCAGCAGGTTGTTGAAGTCGTGCCCGAAGCCGCTCGCCAACTGCCCCACCGCGTCCATTTTCTGGGCATGGCGCAGCTTTTCACCCGCGCTGTGCCGCGCTTTCCGGAGGCTGAAAATTTCCCGGGCCTTCGCTAGCGATGTCGCAAGCGCCGGTGTCGAGGCCTGTTCTTTCAGAATATAATCATGCGCTCCCCAGCGCAGCGCATCGGCCATGCCTGTGTCGCCGGCATCGCCGCCCAGCATGACAAAGGCCGTCGGCATCATGTCATCGCCGATGTCGTAGAAATTCTGCAGCACCCCCGTGCCCGCCATGTCCGGCAGCCTGTCGCCGACGAAAGTGCAGTCGAATTTTCGCGCTTTCAAAAGCGCGATACCGGTTTCGCCGGTGTCCGCTTCCTGCACCTCGATTGCCGTGCCCAGGCGATGGCGCATATCTGTGCGGCGGGCCGCATCATCGTCGATAATCAGCACCTTTAGACGTTCAGCCACGCGCTTCCCCCATGTATCCAGTTACCATTTTTCAGCGGTAGTGGTTTACATTCTATGAAGGAATTGGCGCAGGGGGAACGGCAAAAACGGCCACGCGCATACGCGGCTGCTCAAGAAGCAAAAGGCGGTAAGGGTTCAGCAAAGGCGGCGCATACGGCGGTATGGAAATTTTATTTGCCGATTTTATTGATTAATTGACGGCCTGTACGTCATCGATCGTGAAACTGCGGCGCGAAATGCCAAGCTGCGCCTGGTCTTCGGCGATGACCGCGCCGGCGATATAGCGGAAGCCCGCCGACAGCGCGGCCTCGAGCGCCGCGCGGGTCGTCACGCCATCCGCCATCGCCGCGCAATTGACGCCACCCGCCTTGTCCGCAAAGCGGCTGACGAGGCTGCTCATCGACGCATCATCCAGACCTGTTTCCGAGAAGTTCACGACACAGGCGTGCAGATGGCCGCGCGAGACTCCGTCAAGGTTTGCGCCGCGAATGTCAGAGCTCATCGCCACCGCGCGGCAGAGGCCGCGCATATCAGTTTGCAGCAATTGGAGACGCTGTTTCGACGCCTGCGCGGGGATATTGTCGAGCTGCAGCACGATGAATGTGCGCAGCGCTTCGGGGATACGGCGCAGCAGGCTTAAGTAATGACCGCGGAAGGGATATGCGTTCAGGGTCTCATAGCCAACCGGCACGACAACGACGGATTTTTCGCCCTGCGCCTGAAGTTTCTCCAGCGCTTCCGCCGCCTTTACCAGCAGCCCCAGATCCGCCGATGCCGCGAGATCGGACGTAGCATGCTGCCGGTTGACGGGGCGGATCATATAGCCGCAGAGATATTTCTTCTCGACATTCCAGATGGGGCGGAAACTGACGGCGACGTTTTTACCCAGGGCTTCCAGGCCCATGGTGTCGAGCGTGATGCGGGTAGGTTTTTGTACTGTATTGTGCTGCTGTGCCTGCATCGCGTTTCTCCTTGCCTTGGCGTCCATGATTTAATCATGACACGTTTAAATTGCAGGAAATTTTCACGATTGTTTCAGCCCCGTTTCAGGAAACGGGGCTGAAATTATCAGTTAAAACAAATATTTAGTGAGTTGATTTAACGGCATCGGCGGCGAAAAAGTTCACCACGACCCCGATTCCGCGCGATTGCTGCACATCATCGTAATAAAAATGCATATGCACCTGGTCCTTGTTCTTCAACAACGGATTCTCTTCCTCCTCAGGAATGAAGGGGAATCCCATCTCGGTGTCGAAGCCTTTTTCGTTCAAATACGCCTTAACCTTGCTGCAGACGATGTTGGCGATTTCGCAGGCGATGTCGTTCTGAACGGGATTGTTGGCGAGGTATTCCTTGGTGAAGATCAGCGCCGCCGCCTGCAGCAGCAGGCCGATATCGAAGCGGAAACAAAACTCGACGTCGACATCCGCCTGATGCAGCTTGATCGACGAATAAACGCTGCCTTTTTCCGTGCCGGGCTTGGGCGCAAGATCGCCCGCCGTGATCGACTGGCCGAACATGCTGTTGAAGGTTTCGATGACGCCTTCGCTCACCACGTTGGAAATCTGTGCGCGTTCGGCATCGATATCTTGGGGGGAAATGGCTTTCATATGAGGATCAGCCCGTTTTCGCGGCCCGGTTGCTCTCGATCCAGGCCAGCACGCGCTCGATCTTTTCCTTGAAGGTCGCGGGCGCGATCGGCTTGGTGATGTACATGGTGGCGCCCGCCTTCAAAGCCTCGCGCGTGTAGCGTTCCTGGCTCTCGGCGGTGACCATGACGAAGGCGATATGGTCATACTGCCTGTCCTCGCGGTATTCCTGCATCAGCGTATAACCGCTCTTGCCCGGCATGTTCCAGTCGAGGAAGACGATATCGTAGGCGGTGACGGAAATTTTTTCCTGCGCCTCGTTGCTGTTGCTGGCGCTGTCGATATTGGCGAAGCCCATATTCGTCAGCTGCATCTCGATAAGCTTGCGCACGACGACATTGTCATCGACAAGTAGCACGCGCAAATCGGCAATATTCGGGGCGGTCATACAAATACCTCTCTCGACCTAATATATAAGGCAATTGATAACAAATGATTAACCTTTCGGCCTTCCGTCAAATCAAACCGTCCGCTCGCGCAAGATTTTCGCCCGGCGAACGATAATATGCAGCAAAAAGCCAGCGCAGAGGGCCTGCAGCGCCACAGGCGCGAGGCTGTCGCCGAACTCCTTCAGCGGCAGGGGGTAATAGATGGCGAGCGACCGGACAACTTCCGGCACTTGGACATCCACGTTCTGGCCATAGAGGTAGCGCTGCGCCCAGCTGGCGAATTTCAGGTCCATCTTGTTCGGCTTCAGGGCAAAGTGAAGCGTCGGCAGCATGGCGTAGACCAGCACGTAATACGACATCACCTTGAACCCCGCATTGCGCGCGCCCCTGCCACCGATCATGGCATGGATCATGAGGCCGTCGCGCAGCGCGAATAGCATGGCCGCCAGCATAAAGGCAGCGAGCGATTCAAAGCCCATGAACTTGCCCGCAACCGGCACGTTATTCAGCGTCACCACGTAGCAGATCAGGATGAACGGAATCGTCACCAGCCATTTATGCGTGTTTTCGAACGCACGCAGGTAATTGCCCTCGCGCATATCGTTGAAGAACCGCGCATATTTGCGCCCGTCTGACGCCTCGAACAGCATCACGGCATAGGCGAGCATCAGCGCCACGACGAAGAGCGCCATCAAATGCGTATAGTAAAACGCGTTGGTCGGCGTGGCGAAGCCGCGCAGGTAAATCAGGAAGCTCGCCACAAAACCGACCCAGGCGACCGGATAAGTGCGATGCATCAGTTCAGCCCGCGCGATGCGGTAGCTGCCCACAAGCGCCCATGTAAAGAAGAACAACAGGCTCCAGGTCACAAATTCAGGGCTTGGGATCTGCATGCCAAACCAGTCCACAACGCGGTTGGCGGCGAAGGGGGAGCTGAAGCTTGCAAGTTTGGGCGCAACCTCCTGCCCCATCGTGAACACGAACCACGACGCCATCACGCCCAGCAGGAACGCCCCGCTGCCGCGCGGGATGCGTTTCTTGCCCATCTTGCCGGCAAAGCTTGTCATGTCGATAAAGCTGACGAGGAACGCCAGTGCCTGCCCGACAAGACCCGCCATGATCATGTAATAAATGACGTAAAAGTCGTTGGCATCCGTCCAGCTCATGCCACGCGGATTGAGCGTGCCGGCGAAGTTACCGGGCTCGGACGTATTGACGAAGCCGTAATAAAACGGGATCAGCGTCAGCAGCCCGACATACCAGACATAGGATGTCGCGCCCGCGAGCTTCCCCGCCACCAGCTGGAAGGGCGAGATGGAGGACATGCGCTGGAAATCCCAGGTGTTGCTGCGTACCTCTTCCTGCAGGGCCAGCGCCGCTTCATAAGTGCCCCAGACGCAGACGATGAGGAAGTAAAACCATTTCGCGCCCGTCATCATGAACTGCATCGCATAATCTTTTTCGAAAAAATTCCCTTTTTCCGGCAGGATGTTCACGCAGATGAGCGAGCAGATGACGAGGAACACCGGCGCGGCCACCAGGCGGAACGGCGATATCTTGAGCCAGAGGTTACGGTGGAATTCGGGCGTGAAGACGTAGTTCATGTGGGTGCTTTCGGGTAAGAGTCGTCTGATTTCATGGCAAAACGGATAAATAAAAGCGCGGCGAGCAGCGCCTGCAGCATCGGCATCGCCAGCACGCGCAGCCATTCGGATGACCGGTGCGGATAAAAGACTTCCTTGACCGCGCCCACATCGAGGTAATTCATCAACGCGCGCGTATTCGCAGCGATATCGCCAGAAAGCGCTGCGAAGGCGAGCGGCGCGACGCCATACATCACAAGGAAGTAAAGCGGCACCGCATAGGCCGCGCGGCGGCGCAGGATGTTATAGAGCGTATGAACGGCAAAACCGTCGCGGGCGGCGAAAAGGAACGCGCCTGCAGCCGCAGGGCCGTATTCGGCAAGGCGCAGCGGTGCTGCCTGCAGACAGTTATAGAGAAGCCCCGCGCCAAACAGCAGCACATAGGGCAGCGTCGCCATCCACAGCGGTGTATTTTCAAACGCATGCGCCCATTTGCGCGCGCGCAGTGCCGCGCCCAGCCGCAGGTATTTCCGGCGGTCGGAAGATTCCGAAAGCAAGGTCGCATAGCCCAGCAGGAAGCTGACAAGGAACGCGCAGAGGAAAGGCGGTATCGCATCAACCGACTGGAATTTTTCGGCAGCATCCGCGCCATCCACCATGCCGCCCCGCGTCCGCACATAGCAGCCGGCGAGGAAGATCGACAGGCTCGGGATGAAGATCATCCAGACCCATGGCCAGACGCGGTATCTCAATTCCGCGCGGATCACGCGGTAGCAGGCAAGGATGCCCCAAAACAGAAAGAATGTGACGGCGACGGCGGCAAAGGCGAACGCATCGTAATCATGCCCGTACCAGCTGAAATCGGGGAACAGCCTGCGCTCTACATCAGGCGACACATGCGCGTTGACCGCGCGCTGGCGCAGGTTTTCATTGATCCAGAAAGAACACATGATGGCGGCGATGCAGGGAAAGAACCCCGCGCCCTGCCCCGTCACCGCCCCATGCCGCGCCCGCGCCGCAAACGACGACAGGCTGAGCAGGAAGGCGATGAAATGCGCAAACAGTCCCGATGCCAGCATAAAGAATGCGGCATAGACAAGCGGCCGCTGCGCATGGTCGAAGGTGGAGAAATAGGCGACGATGCACATCAGCCCGACATACCAAGTATAGGAGGTCGAACCGAACAGCTTACCGAAGGCGAGTTGCGCCGGCGAGATCGCGGAAACGCGTTGATGATCCCAGGTGCGCGACTTAATCTCCTCGTCCATCGCAATCGATGCCTCGTAGCTGCCCCAGATCAGAACGACTATAAGAAAAGTGTAAAGCGAGCCGATGCGCAAGGCCACCGGCCCCGGTAAGCCAATCCCCAGATCGCCATAGGAAATCCCCCACAGCAGCAGCAACAGCACAGGCGCTGCGACCAGCTTATAAGGCGGGCATTTCGACCATAACTGGTGGTGGAATTCTGGCGTGAGAAAATAGGTCATCTATTTCCTGCCGCTGGTGACGTCCATATAGGCATCCTGCAATGTATGCTGGCTGGTGGTGAAGCTGAAGATCGGCACGCCCTGCGCCATCAGGTTTTTCAGCAGGTCCTGCTGTTCCTGTTCGCTGCCACTGAATTCGGCGACCACGACATTGTTTTCGGTGCCGGTTACTTTCAGGTTCGGCAGCGCCATGAAGAGGTTCATGTGCGACACGCCCAGCCCCGATACGCCGATGCGCAGCAAGCGCACGGTTTTCGCGGCATATTCCTGCAGCTGCACCTGCTGCGCCACGCGGCCGTCTTTGATGACCAGCATGTCGGTGCAGTAATCTTCGAGCTCGGTCAAAATATGCGACGATACGATTATGGTCTTGCCCTGTGCGCGCAAACCGCGGATCATCTGCGACAGTGCGATACGCGCATCCGGGTCCATGCCCGATGCCGGTTCGTCGAGGATGATCAGTTGAGGGTTATGGATCAGCGCAAGACCGATGCCGAGGCGCTGGCGGTAGCCGCGCGACAACGTACCCGCCTTTTCCTCCAGCCGTGCGGTGATGCCCACCTGCTCCGCCACATCGGCGACACGCTTCGGCACTTCCGATGCTGGCACTTTCTGGCACCACGCCATATAGGTCAGGCACTGCCGCAACGACAGCCCGTCATAGAGCCCGAAGAAATCGGACAGGTATCCCGTCATGTGGTGAACGTCGCGCGGGAAATCCGCCGCGTCCTTGCCGCCGATCGTGATCTTGCCGCTATGCGCGCGGTCGAGCGCGGCGATGCAGCGCAGCAGCGTCGTCTTGCCCGCACCGTTGGGGCCGACGAGCGCGGTCACGCTGCCTTCGTTGATGGAGAAAGTGACATCGTGCAGCACACGCTTGTCGGGATAGTCGAAATTCAGTTTTTCGACTTCGATCATGGCGATTGTCATATTCAACACCCTTTGCAAGTTAACGATGCAATGCTAGCCCAGTTGAAGCCCTTATAGAATAAAAGTTTTTGGCGCAAGGCGCGGGGCATGATATTAAAAATCATGTCCTCAGGCCTTGTGATTCAAACCGTCAGCAAGACGTTCCCGTCGCCCACCGGTCCGGTGCGCGCGGTCGACAATGTATCCCTCACCATCCAGCCCAACGAATTCTTCACGCTGCTCGGGCCGTCCGGCTGCGGCAAGACGACGCTGCTCCGCATGATCGCGGGGCTCGACATCCCAACCTCCGGCAGCATCCTGCTGGACGGGCAGGATATCGCGCCGCTGCCCGCCTACCAGCGCCCCGTGAACACCGTGTTCCAAAGCTATGCGCTGTTCCCGCATATGACGGTCACCGACAACATCGCCTTTGGCATGAAGATGCAAGGTAAGCCGAAAGCCGAAATCGACAAGGCGGTGACCGAAGCCCTTGCCCTCGTCCGCCTCGAAGACAAAGGCGAGCGCAAGCCCGCCCAACTGTCCGGCGGCCAGCAGCAGCGCGTCGCGCTTGCCCGCGCGCTCGTGAACCATCCGAAAATTCTGCTGCTTGATGAATCCCTCTCCGCGCTTGATTACAAGCTGCGCAAGGAAATGCAGATTGAATTGAAACGCCTGCAGCGCGAAACCGGCATCACCTTTATCTTCGTGACGCATGACCAGGACGAGGCATTGTCGATGTCCGACCGCATCGCCGTCATGGAAAAAGGCAATGTCGCGCAGATCGGCAGCCCGCAGGAAATCTACGACAAGCCCGCCACGCGTTTTGTCGCCGATTTCATCGGCATCTGCAATTTCGTCAAGGCCTCGAGCCTCGGCCTGAATGATAACTGCGATATCGGCTTCCGCCCCGAAGACGCCTCCTTCACCGTCGGTCGCGGCATGGGCAAGGGCAAGATCCGCCACATCAATTACCGCGGCGCGGTCACGCATTATATCATCGAGCTGGAAGGCGGCGAAACCATCACGCTGTCCGAAGACGACCCGCAGAATGTGGAAGTGAATGACGCTGTGTCGCTTGTCATCCCGCCGGAAAGACTGATCCGATGCAAGGCGTAAGGAACGCCGCGCCCTGGCTGCTCTCGCCGTTCCTGATTATCATGGGCGTATTCTTTGCCGCCCCTTTACTGTTGGTCGTCGGCTATTCCTTCATGACCGCGCATTACCCGGGCGGCGTCGAGATGCCCCTGACCTT
>JAQSWE010000263.1 GCA_029266795.1 Alphaproteobacteria bacterium
CGCGCTTGCAATCAATGTCGCGAAGGGCACTTGTAATGCCATCGCCACCTTCCACAGCACGCCGATGCTCGGCACGCTCTTGGCGGTTTCGATCTGGCCCAGCATGGCGCGGCTGACGCCCGAGAGTTTCGCAAGGCGCTCCAGCGAATGCCCGCGCTTGGTGCGCAGGCGGCGGAGGTTCGCGCCGACGAGGGCGGAGAGTTCTGCGGTTGATTCAAGTGACGCCCCCAGCTCGGGCGCATCGCCCTCGGGAATATCGCTCGCTTTATCGAGGGGGCGGTTCATCTAGAAACCGGCGGAAACGTAGACCGCGGGGAAATAGACCCAATAGACCGGCCAGACGAGCGGCGCGGGCTGAGCGGCGACGGGTGCCGGCGCGGTTGCGGGTTCGCATTGCATCACCGAAACAGCAGCGATAGCGGGCGCTTGCGCGCGTCGCGATGTACGGAAAACTTCAAAATCGACAACTTTTGCTGTGTTTTCAGACATTTGGATCTACCTTAGCTGTTAAGTACGGCGACTCGCATCTGTTAAATACTCACTTCGTCTAATATAACAGACATCCATCCGTTTGCAAAGACGAATTGACGCCCGAGTCTCCATTCGAGTCGCGGGAACGCGCGAGCCGTCCAATCATTGGTGGTATACAGTTACCGCTCATATTCGTTGAAAAAATCAATCAATTTCAATGATTAAGGACGGTTCGCTGAGATGCCTAAAAACTGCCTAAAATTGATTAGATTATGGATAGGCTCAGGCATAAACTTAAATAGTGTGAGAGACGATGGGTGGGCAAATGTTTAGGCAGATTATGATGGCACTTACGCTCTGCGCGGCACTGGTCGCTGCGGCGAAATGGTATTCCAAAGCCGCGCTGCAGGGTGACTCCAAGGCGCAGTTCCTGCTGGGCAAAGCGTATTACACCGGCACCGGCGTCGCGAAAAGCCAGGCGAAGGCGGTTGACTGGTTCCTCGCAGCTGCCAAAGGCGGCGAGCGCGAAGCCGACAAATACCTGCAACTGATCCAGTATAAAAATCAGGTCGCCATGAAACAGATGCAGGATGGCACCGCCGTCAAAGGCGCGCCGCTGGGCGAGCAAACCGTTCAGGAAACAGCCAGCCACAGCCTTGGCCTCGTCTACCTGCAGGGTCTCGGCGCTGCGGTAAGCTTCGAGGCGATCCTCCTCTGGGTCGTGCTGCCGATCCTTTGCATGCTCGGCCTCTTCGCGCTATAATTTCCCCATCATTCTTTCGGGAGATTTTTGATGACGCGATTCATTGCCCTCGCTCTTGTCTGCCTCTTATCCACCAGCGCCTGCGCCGACCGCATGGTCGCCGAACCCGTGCGCGGTTGCACGAAAGAGGCCAAGATCTGCGCCGACGGATCGAGCGTCGGTCGCAGCGGGCCGGACTGCGCCTTCGCCTCGTGCCCCGAAGATAAAGGCCCCGCCACCCCGCCGCCCGAAGGCCGCCAGATGTGCACGATGGACGCCAAAATCTGCCCCGACGGCACCGGTGTCGGCCGCACCGGCCCCAACTGCACCTTCGCCCCCTGCCCCGGCGAAAAGCCCAATCCCACCCCCGACACCCCGCCTGCAACGGAAGAGCTGGAGGAAGAGGAGATTCCGGAATCTTATGAGTAAGACGGGCTGATTTGCCAACCTGCGGGCTTTGACTATATGATGAGGTATGGCGACTGCATCAAAACAGCTTTCCGGCCGGCGTGTGCTCCTGATTATTTCGGGTGGCATTGCAGCGTATAAGGGGCTGGAGTTGATACGGCGGTTGCGCGACACCGGCCTCGATGTGCGCTGCATCCTGACATCGGGCGGCGCGCAGTTTATCACACCGCTCTCGGTCGCAGCGCTGTCGGAAAATAAAGTCCATACCGATATTTTTTCCCTCACCGATGAATCCGAAATGGGGCATATCCGCCTTGCGCGTGAATGCGACGTTGTGCTGGTCGCACCCGCATCCGCGAATATCATCGCGCGTGCGGCGCGCGGCTTGGCGGATGATCTCGCCTCGACGGTGTTGCTGGCCACCGACAAGCCCGTGATGTTCGCGCCCGCAATGAATCCTGTGATGCTGGCGAACGCCGCCGTGCAGGAGAACCTCGAAATTTTGCGCAAGCGCGGCTATGGCATTATCGAGCCGGGCGTGGGCGGCACGGCCTGCGGCGAAGTCGGCTCTGGCCGCTTGGCCGAAGTGCCGGATATCGTCACCATCGTCAGCGATTTTTTTTTGAAGAACGCGCCGCTCCGCGGGCTTAAGGCACTTGTCACTTCCGGCCCCACATTCGAGCCTCTGGACCCTGTCCGCTTCCTCGGCAACCGTTCATCCGGCAAGCAGGGCCATGCGATTGCGGAGGCTCTGGCTTTTGCGGGTGCGGAAGTCACGCTGGTCAGCGGCCCCGTAGGCGAAGCCCCGCCGCGCTTCGTGCAGACCATTCAGGTGCAGACCGCGCGGGAGATGCTGGAGTCCTGCCTGAAATCGCTGCCCGTCGATATCGCCGTCTGCGCCGCAGCCGTTGCCGATTTCCGGCCCGAAGATGTGTCCGACCGCAAAATCAAGAAATCGGGCAATGACCCCGTCTCGCTGAAACTGGTGCAGAACCCCGATATCCTCGCCACACTGTCGCAGAGCAACCAGCGTCCTAAATTGGTCATCGGCTTCGCCGCCGAAACGAATGACGGGATGGAGAATGCGAAAGCGAAGCTCGCGAAAAAAGGCTGTGACTGGCTGGTGCTGAACGATGTCGGGGGCGGCAAGGTTTTCGGGCAGGACAGCAATATCGTGACGCTGCTGCGCAAAAGCGGCAATGACGTGACCGCAGCAACTTGGCCCGAAAAATCCAAAAAGGATGTTGCCCGCGACCTCGTGGCCGAAGCGGTCGCATTCATGGGTAAAATTTCCTAACTCCCGCTCTTTAAAACGAGTTCCTTAAATATCCTGTGGAATACAGCAGTGATTTGACGCATTTGTACCGCGCAACGCTGCTTTTCCTGTGGAGGGACATCATGAGCGAGACCATTCCGAACCCCACCTATATTCAGCCTGTACCGATGATTGTGCAGGACGATCCCTACACCATCGGCACTTTCCTAAAGGGGTTCTTGGCCCTTGTGATTGTCATGGCGGTTGCAGGAGAGCTCGCCTATGACGGTGACCTGAAGGCGACGCATCCGGGACCAGAGCAGGTCATGAAGAGCTGCGTCAGCGCCTTCCGCTCGCACCCCCTCGCCATGTCCATGGAGGCAGATATCTCCAAATCGGCGATGGCACTTGAGGGATTGAACGGCGCGGCCCTCATCGCTGTTCTTGAAAAAAACCATTTCCACGCCACGGATGACACGCGCCGCTATGCCGACAAGATGGTTTATAATGACCGCGCCATCAAGGCGACGCGCAGCGCCAGCCGCTTCTGGCCTGAAATCCTGCGCAAGGATACGTGCGAGATTACATTGTTCCTGAAGGACGGCGTGATCTCGGGTGCCAGTGCCCAAGCTGTGCGCACGCCGCATATTCCCATGCCAAAAATGAATTTGGGCGGCATCCCCGCGTTCTCAGGATTGAAAAATGCCGTTAGCACGCCGGTCATCAACTGACACTTGGCTGCTACAAACGACCAAAGTTGACACGAACAGTTTACGCAAGAAAATTACCACTCCACAGATAAATCATTTTAAAACATACACTTACGCGGTTCCAAAGATAAACTTTGGAGCCGCTTTTTCATGGCCGCGCGTTGGTTTGGGCAGATGAGACAAACAAGGCGATCAAAACAACGCCAGAAAGACCGGAGAAGATCATGAAAAACGAACTCGAACCCATCCTGATCGAAGACGTCGAAGCCCCGATTGAAAACGCCATTCAGTACCGCGAATTCGGCACGATTGCCAAACGCCTCGGCGGTGTCATTCTGGCGCTCGCTATGTTGCTTGCTCTGCCTTCACTGGAAACCAATAAGGTCATCGCGGAGAATGTCGCCATCGCAAGCCTGAGCTGCTCGCCCGCCACATCGTTCCTGCGCAAAAACGGCTGCGACATGCCCGCACTGGGCCAGAGCCGCGACATTCTCGCAACCGTCATCAAAACTCAATAATCGGAATTATTCCGCGCCGCCGAATTTATGGCTGACAGTCAGCACGGCAGTCGCAGAGCATCCATCCGGGCATTGTGCTTCGCCCAAATT
>JAQSWE010000264.1 GCA_029266795.1 Alphaproteobacteria bacterium
CAGGGCGCGGGCCATGACATCAAGGGCATGACCTCCAACTTCGGCCTCACCGCCATCTCCGACCTCGGCGCGCGCCTCGAACGTCAGGCGAAGGAAAACTTCGCCATCGACATCCTTGCCGACATCGTCAAAAAAATGCGCCCCACTTATTACGACACGCGCTCGATCGTTGAAAAGTGGATGAAGATTTAATAACGCATGTCACCCCGGCGAAAGCCGGGGTCCATGGACAGCAGCGCGCACCACCCCAAACACACCGAACAAGTTATAGCCGCAAGTCCATCGTCCGTGGATTCCGGCTTTCGCCGGAATGACAAAGTTATGTGCTGAACAAGGAAACCCCGCCGCGGGGCAGCGCGGCGGGGTTTCCTTTATCAACTTTTTGTTACGCGCTCACCGCCACCGATGATGCGCCTGCGTTCTTCGCTGTCAGGCTCGCGTAAAGGTCGGAGGCCTGTTTCAGCAGGTTGAGCAGTTGCGTATCTTCGCTGGAGGATGATGCCGTCTGCTTTTCCCGCGCGGCGGCGAATTCATCTTCCGTCACCGATCCGTCGTCATCGGAATCCAGTTCGTCGAAAATATCCGAAATGGAAGATGTGTCACCGGAGGACGGCGGCGGTCCCGGGGGCGGTCCGCCGCGGGGCGGGCCCTTCGGCGCGGAGGCTGCGAATTCGTCTTCGCTCAAGGCACCGTCGCCATTGCTATCCGCATTGGCGAACAGCTCCTGCGCGTCCAGCAGGGTCGATTTCGCCTCGCTGCCGATCTTGGAAAAACCGGTCGTGAATTCATCCTTCGACACTTGGCCGTCGCTGTCGCTATCCAGCTTGGCGAAGAATTCGGCAGCGCCGCTCGCTTGCGCGGGCGGCGGGCCGTTGGCGCCTTGCGGGCCTGCAGCCTTGAATTCATCGAGGCTGAGCGCGTTGTCGCCGTCGCTGTCAGCCTCCTTGAACCGTTGCTGCAGCATCTGGATGAGGGAGGATGATCCGCCCCCTGTCCCTGAAATGCTTGTCATGGTTTTCTCCTGATAAGGTTAACGATGTATTACCAGGGCCCGACAACCCTTCAGGACTGAAACGGGGCATAACGGCGTTCACTTACGCAAGCATCCAAAAGAAAAAACCCGCCGGCTTATCGCGCGGCGGGTTTTTATCTTAGAAACTTCTAAAAGCTTAGACCAGCTCGGTCTCGGCGAAGAAGAAGTTGATTTCGCGTTTCGCGTTGTCGAGGCTGTCGGAGCCGTGGACGGAGTTCGCTTCGATCGATTCAGCGAATTCCTTGCGGATCGTGCCGGCATCGGCATTCGCCGGGTTGGTCGCGCCCATGATCTTGCGGTTCAGCGCAACCGCGTCGGGGCCTTCCAGCACTTGCACGACGACGGGGCCGGAGACCATGAATTTCACGAGGTCGCCGAAGAAGGGACGTTCCTTGTGAACTTCATAGAATTTTTCCGCTTGCGCTTGCGTCAGCTGCAGGCGTTTCTGGCCGACAATTTTCAGGCCGCCGTCTTCGAATTTCGTGTTGATTTTGCCGGTCAGGTTACGGCGCGTTGCGTCCGGCTTGATGATCGACAGTGTACGTTCCTTGGCTGCGCCCATTTTAAAATTCCCTCTTCTTGTGTAAGCGTTCTGGTTAACAGGGCTTCTGTATATGGGTTTTTGAACGGAAATGCAATCACTCGTAAATATTTGATTCAAAACAGATTTGTCACCCCGGCGCAAGCCGGGGTCCACGGACGCGGCTTTATCCGCGAATTAGCAGTAAACGGTTTAGCTTATGCACGACGGAGAGAAGGCTGTCCGTGGATCCCGGCTTGCGCCGGGATGACACAGGTTTTTAGCTGGCCAGCGCCGCTTCAATCGCACCGACCGCGTCATTGGCGAGCTTGCCTTCCGGCCCGCCGGCCTGCGCCATGTCGGGGCGGCCGCCGCCGCCTTTGCCGCCCATTTTCTCGGCGCCGATTTTGACGAGCTTCACGGCATCGTGCTTCGATACGAGGTCTTTCGTGACCGCGACCACCAGCGATGCCTTGCCCGTTTCATCGACGGACACGAGCGCGACGACACCGGAGCCCAGCTTCGCGGTCAGTTCATCGGCAAGCGGTTTCAGCTCATTCGCCGGCACGCCTTCCAGCACGCGGCTGGTGAAATTCACGCCCGCGATCACTTTCGCTTCGGGCGCGGAAGAACCGCCGCCACCCGCCGCCAGTTTACGGCGGAGATCGGAGACTTCTTTCTCCAGACGTTTCTTGTCGTTGGCGAGAGACTCCACGCGCGCCACCACATCGGCGGGTGAGGTTTTCAAAAGGTTCGCCACCGCATACAAACGGTTTTCTTGCTCGCCAAGATATTTCAGCGCGCCTTCGCCCGTCACACCTTCGACGCGGCGCACGCCGGATGCCAGCGCGCTTTCGCCGACGATCTTGAAGAGGCCAATATCACCCGTGCGGCGCACATGGGTGCCGCCGCAGAGTTCCATCGAATAGGTGCGTTTCGGATCGTCAATATCCGCGCCGCCCATCGCGAGCACGCGGACTTCGTCATCGTATTTTTCGCCGAACATCGCCATCGCGCCGAGCGCGCGGGCGTCATCGACCGGCATCAGGCGCGTGGTGACATCGCTGTTCATACGGATGCGGTCGTTCACTTCCTGCTCGACTTTGGCAATCTGCTCTTCGGTCAAAGCAGTCGGCTGGCTGATGTCGAAGCGCAGGCGTCCGTCATCGACCAGCGATCCTTTTTGCGACACGTGTTTGCCGATATTACGGCGGAGCGCAGCATGGAGCAGGTGCGTCGCCGAATGGTTGGCGCGGATCGCGTTGCGGCGGCGCGCGTCGATGGTGAGTTCGACGGCATCGAGCGTATTGATGCTGCCTTTCACGACCTTGCCGTGATGGATGAAAACGCCGCCCGCTTTTTTATTGGTGTCGGTAATCTCCACCTCGCCGCCCTTGGCCGTGACGATGCGACCGCGGTCGCCGACCTGACCGCCACTTTCGCCGTAGAAGGGCGTCTGGTTGACGACGATCGACACATCATCGCCCTGCTTCGCGGATTGCACGATCTTGCCGCCGGAGACCAGCGCGACCACTTGCGCCTCGGCCTTTTCGAGGTCGTAGCCGAGGAATTCGGTCGCGCCTGATTTTTCCTTGATCTCGAACCAGACTTTTTCATCGGCGGCTTCGCCGGAACCCTGCCACGATTTGCGCGCGGCTTCTTTTTGTTTATCCATCGCCGCGGTAAAACCGGTCGTATCGACTTCGCGGCCTTCGTCGCGTTTCAGCACGTCCTGTGTCAGATCGAGCGGGAAGCCGTAAGTGTCGTAGAGCTTGAATGCCACATCGCCCGGCAGCTTGTCGGATTTGGCGAGCTTCGCCGTTTCCTTGCCCAGCAGGTCGAGGCCGTTGGCGAGTGTTTTCTTGAAGCGCGTTTCTTCGAGCTTCAGCGTTTCGGAGATCAGCGTTTCCGCTTCCTTCAATTCCGGATAGGCATCGCCCATTTTTGCAATGAGCGTTGGCAGCAAGCGGTACATCAAAGGCTCTTCGGAGCCGAGGATATGCGCAGCAGGTCGATGCTGAACACGTCATGCTTGCCCTGCAAAACCGTCGCCATACGCTCCAGCCCCATGCCGGTATCGATGGAGGGTTTCGGCAGTTTCGTGCGCGTGCCGTCGGGCAGCGATTCAAACTGCATGAAGACGTTGTTCCAGATTTCGACGTAACGGTCGCCGTCCTGATCGGGGGAACCGGGAGGCCCGCCCGCAATCTTGTCGCCGTGGTCAAAGAAAATTTCCGAGCACGGGCCGCAGGGGCCGGTATCGCCCATCATCCAGAAGTTATCCATCGTCGGGATGCGGATAATTTTGTCGTCGCCGAAGCCGGTGATTTTCTTCCAGATCGCCGCCGCTTCATCGTCGTCGTGATACACGGTGACGCAAAGGCGTTTGGGGTCGAGGCCGAAATCTTTCGTCAGCAATTCCCAGGCAAACGGGATCGCATCCGACTTGAAATAATCGCCGAAGGAAAAGTTGCCGAGCATTTCGAAGAAGGTCAAATGGCGCGCGGTATAGCCGACGTTTTCAAGGTCGTTATGCTTGCCGCCCGCACGCACGCATTTTTGCGCGGTCGTTGCGCGGGTGTAGCTGCGTTTTTCCTGCCCGGTGAAAACGTTCTTGAACTGCACCATGCCCGAATTCGCGAACATCAGCGTCGGGTCGTTCTGCGGCACCAGCGGCGAAGAGCGCACGATCTCGTGGCCCTGCCTCTTGAAGTATTCAAGGAATGTCTTGCGAATTTCGGCGACGCTTGTCATGGTGACCTCTGGTATAAACCGTTCAAATCAAACACATAGTTATACAATGACAATTCTCAAGAATGCAATTAAGTCCGAAAATGCCAATGTTTCCGATGATTTAATCGCCCTCGCCCACCGACTCGCCGATGCCAGCGGCGCGGTTATCCGCAAATATTTCCCGACCGGTTTACAGATCGGGGGCAAGCAGGCCCGGAGCCACGTCGCGAGGGCCGACTAGGACGCGGGGCGGCGCGTG
>JAQSWE010000265.1 GCA_029266795.1 Alphaproteobacteria bacterium
AGGCACGATTTCTGTGAAGCCGAAGCTCGATTTCATGGGTCTGAAAGACAAGACCTGGCTGTTCATGGAACAGTATATCGGCGGCAAGCGCTTCAAACCCGACGCATTTTCCGACAATACCGTCGGCGACATGATGAGGATCGAGGCGATACCCGTGCAGGCGGCCTCCGGCAACGATAACGCCAAGCCGAAAGCCGCTTCGGCAACGCTGGCGGGCCCCAAATAAGGGCTTCGCCCGCGGGCGCGTGCACAGTCGACTTGCGCGATGAAATTGGCTAGACTTGGGCCATGAAAAAGTCGTCCGTCATCGCCGTGCTTTGCGCTCTCCTGCTGGTTGCCGGGCTTTCCTACTACTTCTACAAGGCTTATTATTCGGTCCCGCCCGGATACGAAGAATGCTTTGACGAAGTAGCGCCGCCCCGTCCGGCATCGCTGGCACTCGCGCCGCCGCCCGCGGTGACGGTCCCCCCGATGGTGACGGCGCAGGCGATGTTGCTGCCCGACATTCCCGCTATCAAGGCGATGCCCAGTCTGCGCGCCGAGGCTGCGCGGCAAAAAGCGGCGGGCTCGGATGCGCTTATCAAGGCCGTCACCGCTTTCCAGAGCCATGCGTTCACCGACCTGTTCACACCTGACGACAAAATGCGTCAGGAAGTGCGGCAGATCATGTTCCTGCTCGCGGGTACTGAAAAAGTGGAAGAAGACAGCCGCGGTCGCTTCATGGATGCGCGCGAACTCGCGACGATGGAGCGCTTCGGCGGGGAGCATTATCTGCAGCTTGGCGAATTCCCGAACCCGACGCCGCCGGCCTCCGTCCATCTGTCGGATTCGTTCGACAAGATGCTCGATGTCTATTTCTACATGCTCGCCATGTCCGGCCCGGGCCGTGAATTATATGTCCCTTCCGGCGAAGGGTTATTGTCGGGATTCCGTGTCGAGCTGAACCGCAAATCGCTCGACCAGTTCATCGCCCAGTCGGGGCGCATGACGGACGAGGCCGGCAAACTCGCTTTCTGGCAGAATGCGTTGCGCATGCTCCGCCCCACGCTGAAACCCCTTGATCCGCTGGTGCCGGAACTGGATGCTGCCATCCGCGCGAGCCTGCCAGGCAGGGGGCTTGTCGATATCTTGTCCTTGCTGGAGGGCGGCGACGATGATGCGGAAGAGGTCAATGTGCTGACGATCAACCCGGGCCTTTTTGCACCGGAAAAAATCGCGCTGCTGACTGAAAAGGCGAAAACGATTAAAACGCCGGAGGCCCAGACCGCTTACTGGACGAATGTCGTGCGTCTGGCGCGGCAGGGTCTGGCAGCAGGATGGAACGATCTGGTCGCCTCGAAAAATATTCTCGCGCTCGACACCGCCATCCGCGAAACCGCGCCGCATGAAAACCTGAAAGTCATTCAGGACCGCCTGCAGGAACCCGTGACAACGGGCGACAAATTCTACACCGATGAAAAAGGCCGCCGGATGTTGGTCGAAGTGATGATCACCAAGGAAAAACCCGGCCGCACCGTCTGCCTGAAGCGCGCGAATTAAGCGTTATCGACAATCTTCACATGTTTTGCATCGAACGGGCCGGGCCATGCCTCAGGCTGACCGTGGCGCAAGCTGCGGATTTTGCCGACGGGAATATCGCGCGAATAAAGTATTTTTCCAGTGCCTGTCGTTTTGGCATGCAGCGGCATATCGCTGAAAACGCCGGTATGTCCGAAGATTTCTTCCGACGGAATATAGGTCGCCGCGCCGCTGCGATAAACATCGCGCACTTTGCCGTGTTTTTTAGCTGCCCCGACATTGCCGACGACGACGACTGCCGTCATCAACTCGACAGCGCGCGCCCGGGCGCAAGAATAGACGCGGTGATATCCCGCTTGCTTGACGGTCATCGACGGTACCAGCAGCAGGTCGATATCGGCGCTCGCCATCTTGTGCGCCACATCCGGCATTTCGATATCGAGGCAGATGACCATCGACAGGCGGAAGCCACGCCATTTGAAAACTTTTACCGCGTTGCCCGTTTCAAAATCCCATCCGCACGGATCTTTCTCCGATGGGGTCATAACCAGCTTGTCGTGGAACACGGCTTTCCGGTCGGGGAAGAACATCCAGGCGCGGTTGCGGAATTTGCCGCTTTTTTCGTGTTTCCACGACGATGATCCGGCGAGGATGGCGATATTCGCCTTCTTCGCGATTTTGGCGATCGTGGGCATGGCGATCGCCGCCTGTTCTGCAATCCAGCGCGTTTCATCGATTAACGGCAGCGATTTGGGCGCGAAATGCATCCAGTGTTCGCCGGTATGCTCGGGCATCATCAGGATATCCGCTTTTTTCTTCGCTGCCGCCATGGCCTGCTTTTCGACCAGCTTCACCCAGTCATCGAGGGAGCGAAGCGGATAGGCAAGATTTTCGGCCCAGTGGGCGACGGTTAAGGTGTCTTGTTTCATGGGCCAAGTTTATCGCAACCGGCCCATTCGTCAATCAGCCAAAACGGTAGGCCGAAACGGCAAGCCCCATGACCTTGTCGCCATAGTCATGGATGCCTTTTTCGTCGCCCGCCGCGCCTGCTGTTACCATCAACGGCAACAGGTGTTCCTCGCGCGGATGGCAGCTGCGGGCGGCGGGGGCGGATTCCCAGTTTTCCAGTTGTGCGTTTCGTGTATCCGGCACGGCTGTGCTGGCGGCTGTCAGCCAGTTGTCGAAAGCCGCAGCGTCGCCATTCTCCCGCCCGCCGAAAAACTGGCGCAGGTTGTGGTAGCTCATGCCGCTGCCGATAATCAGAACGTTTTCCTCGCGCAAGGGCGCAAGCGCGCGGCCAAGGGCGATGTGTTCGGCAGAGTCGAGGTTTTCCTTCATGGATACGACCACCACTGGAATATCCGCATCCGGAAAAGCGACCTTCAACGGAATGAAAACGCCATGGTCATAGCCGCGCGTTTTGTCTTCGCGCACGGGGATGCCCGCGCTTTTAATAAGCCCCAGCACCTTCTGCGCAAGTGCCGCGTCATGCGGTGCGTTCCATTCAATCTCGAAGGTATGCGGCGGGAAGCCGTGGTAATCGTAAATCATCTCGGGTTTCGGATTGGTCGAAACGGTAAATTCCTTTTCTTCCCAATGTGCGGAGGTGACCACCATCGCTTTTGGCTTCACGGGCAGCGATGCGGCGAGGGAAGCAAGGTATGCCTCCATCTTCTTCCACGTATCGGGCGGATTCCACTCCATGAAGAAGCAGGGGCCGCCGCCATGCGGGATAAAGATCGCTGGTTGTTTTGCGCTCGCCGTTGTCATTGCTTTGTCCTCTGGCCTTGATTATGCCGCTTTTTGAATCGCCGCAGCAAGCTGCTGCTCTGCGGATGCCATCGCGTTTTTCGGGCCATCGGGGCCCATAGCAGCGCCTTCGGCGACAATCGCATGGACATCGGTGATGCCCATGAAACCCAGCACACTGCGCAAATAGGTGTCATGGAAATCCATCTGCTTCATCGGACCTTCGCTATATACGCCGGCGCGCGAGAGTGCCAGATAGGCGGTTTTTCCTTTCGCAAGGCC
>JAQSWE010000266.1 GCA_029266795.1 Alphaproteobacteria bacterium
CGCGTAACGGATCGTCGAGGCGGATGCGTTGCAGATGCTCGGGCGCGAAGCTGGGAATGCCGGTCACATGCAAAATCTCGCCTTCGGTCAGCGTGTCGCCGATGCGCAGGTTGCCGTGGTTGGAAATGCCGATGATATCGCCGGCATAGGCCTCCGCCGCAACTTCACGCTCCTGCGCGAAGAACATAAGCGGGTTGTGGACGGTGATGGATTTGCCCGCGCGCACATGGTGCAGCTTCATGCCGCGCTTGAAATGCCCCGACGACAGGCGCGTGAAGGCGATGCGGTCGCGGTGCTTCGGGTCCATGTTCGCCTGAATTTTAAAGACGAAGCCGGTGACTTTTTCCTCATAGGGCTCGATCGGGCGCACCGATGTCGGCTGCGGCTGCGGGATGGGCGCGTATTCCTTCAGCCCCCCCAGCAATTCGCGGACGCCGAAGTTGTTGAGCGCGGAGCCGAAGAAGACGGGCGACAAATGCCCTTCCAGATAGGATTTGCGGTTGAGCGGCTTGCAGGCGCCGCGGATCATGTTCACGTCTTCGCGCAATTTCTTGACGGCGTCGGGCGGCAGCAGCGCGTCGAGCTGCGGATCGTCCAGCCCTTCGCATTTTACGGCTTCGCCAATCGACGCGCCCTTACTGCGCTCGGCGAGCAGCAGCTGGTCGTTGATCAGGTCGTAACAGCCGAGGAAGTTTTTGCCCATGCCGATCGGCCAGCTGGCCGGCGTCACGTCGAGCGCGAGTTTTTTCTCGACTTCATCCAGCAGGTCGAAGGGGTCAAGCCCCTCGCGGTCCAGCTTGTTGATGAAGGTGATGATCGGCATATCGCGCATGCGCGTGACTTCGAACAGCTTCAGCGTCTGCGCCTCGATGCCCTTCGCATGGTCGATGACCATGATTGCGCTGTCGACCGCCGTCAATGTGCGGTAGGTATCCTCGGAAAAGTCCTGGTGGCCGGGGGTATCGAGCAGGTTGAAGGTGATGTCGTTATATTCGAACGTCATGACGGAGGACACAACGGAAATCCCGCGCTCCTGCTCGACCTTCATCCAGTCCGACCGCGCATGGCGCACCGACTGCCGCGCCTTCACCGCGCCCGCCATCTGGATCGCGCCGCCGAACAGCAGCAGCTTTTCCGTCAGCGTCGTCTTGCCCGCGTCAGGGTGCGAGATGATGGCGAAGGTGCGGCGTTTTTCTACTTCGTCTCTAATCGTGGTCGTCATCAGAATATCTTTCCTTCGAACGGGTTCGTGCCCGTTTTGTCTTCTATTTCGACGACCCAGACGTCGGGGTCGCGCTTGATGCTGCGGGCGATGTAGTCGTCGGTTTTGCGTTCATCCGCAAGCGTGCCGTCGAACACGTCCATCCAGCCCATTTCCCCGTTCTCGTCGCGCGACTGGTTGAGCAGCTTGCAGCCGGAACCGGGGATGTAGATTTTCACCATCACCGTGCCCGCGACCTCCGCGCCCTTGTGCACGACGGTATGGGGGATGCCCTTGGCCGTGCATTGGCGCAGGTGGGCGGTCACCCACAATTCGGTGGGGATACGGTCCTCGGTCACTTTTTAATCTTGTGGCCGAAAATCTCGAAGGTGTGGTCGATGATTTTATAGCCGAGGCCTTCGGCGATTTTATGGATGTGCTGTTCCAGCTCGTCCGACTGGAATTCGATGACCTGACCCGTTTCGGTGTCGATCAAATGGTGATGGTGTTCGTGGTCGTGCTCTTCCTTGACCTCGAAGCGCGCATAGGTGCCGCCGAAATCATGCTTCACGACAAGGCCGAGTTCCGCGAGCAACCCGAGCGTGCGATAGACCGTCGCGATGCTGATCGAGGCGTCGATGCGCTTGGCGCGGTCGCAGACGGTATCGACTGAAGGATGGTCGCCGGATTCCTCCAGCACCTTCAGGATCACTTTGCGCTGGTCGGTCATTTTCAGGCCGGCTTCGGCGCATTTCAGGAGCAGTTTAGACATGTTTTCCGTGGCCTTTTTTTGAGTGCAAGTTATAGCCCATCCGCACGCCGAATTCCAGCCCCTTGTTATGTCAAGTTTTGGGCGCTGCCAGCATGCGGTCTGCGGGGAAATCGAGGAAAATGCGCGTCCCCTTCCCCTCGTCCGATTCCAGCGTCAAACGCCCGTCATGCAGCTCCACCATCGCCTTAGCCAGCGGCAGGCCAAGACCGGTGCCTTGACCTTTAAAATATTTCGGGTCGTTCACTTGGGCGAACGGCTCCAGCACCAGACGCTGCTTGTCGGTCGGGATGCCACAGCCTTCGTCGATCACGGCGATGCGCAGGATATTGGTGGGCTTCAGCATCTTCGCCATCACCTGCACCGATTTTCCGGCGGGCGAGAATTTCACCGCGTTGGCGACAAGGTTGATCAAAATCTGGCGAAGCAAGCGCTGGTCGGCGCGGATATGCGGCACGGCGGCGTCAACGTCGAATTCCAGCTTCACCGACGCCGCATGCGTCGCTTTCGATCAGGTTCACCTTGCCCGCCTCGATCTTCGACATGTCCAGCACGTCGTTGATGATGTCGAGCAAATGGCGGGCCGAGAAATGGATGTCCGACAAATATTCTTCGTATTTCGGGTTATTGATCGCGCCGAAGGTATGGTTTTTCATGAGTTCCGAAAAACCGATGATCGCATTCAGCGGCGTGCGCAATTCATGCGACATGTTGGCGAGGAAGCTCGACTTCGCCTTGTTCGCGCTGTCCGCATCTTCCTTCGCGCGGCGCAGGTTGCGCACCATGTTTTTCCGCTCCGTCACATCGCGGATGGTCGATACCATGAAGCGGCGTTTCTGCGACAGTTCCAGCAGAGCGGTGGTGACAAGGATATCGGCCACGCTGCCGTCTTTTTTCAGGATCTGCAATTCGCGCGTGCCGTGGCGACCGCGTTCGATAAAGGCCTGGTGAAGTTTGCGCGAAATCGCCTGGTCTTCCGGCGGGATCAGCATGGCGAATTCCTCGCCCAGCAGATCTTCGCGCGTCCATTCGTAATCGCCGAGGAAGGTATCGTTCACGCGCACGATGCGGCCATGATGGTCGGTCACGACGATGCCGAGGCCGGATGCGTCGAACAGCGACGTCAGCAGCATGATCGCGTCGTCGCGTTCGCGCTGCAACTGCACGCTGTCCACCACGTCGGGGCGCGCCATGACGTCGATGAAGCCCACGCGCCCTTCGGCGTCGAAAATCGGGTTCAATATAAATGCCTGCACGCGGATGCCGCCCGGCACGCGGGGGACGGCGTTGAAGGTCACGGGGCGTTTCGTTTTCACGCAGGACGTGAATGACTGCTCGATCTGTTCCGCCACCGCCCGTTCAAACAATTCGGAGGGCGTCTTGCCGATCATCTTCTCGCGCGGCAAATCAAAATAAGATGCGGCGACGATATTGACTTCCGCATACACGAACCGCCCGTCGGGCTCCGCCGATATCACAAGGCGCGCGATCGGCGCCTTCAGGAAGATATTCCTGAAGTCCCTGTCATGTATCGCGGTTTGTTCAGTGACGAGCATCGGTTTCCTGGCGGTATTTGCTTTCAAAACGCACCTTCCTTTTTGGTAGCACGTAAGTAGCAAACATCTGGTTAACGAATGGTTGCCAAGCCGGAATTGGGATTAAGCTATGTCATTTTAATCGCTAATTATTTTCATAATCAATTTGACGTTGAGGTATTTATATGCCACATTGTCCGCACTTGAGGATAAGTCGCAGAATCGGACAGGCAGAAAAGCACTGCGACGGCGAGAGTTAGAAACGAGCCATAAAAAAAAAGAGGTGTCCCTATGCTGCTTGATAAACACTACGTGAATACCGAAGGCAAATCCGTCGAACAGATCATCGATATCATGTTCAAGGAAAAAGAAATCCGCGAAGCGAAAGAACGCGAAGACCGCCGCGCACAGGCCGAAGCGCTTGAAAAAGCCAAAGCCGAAATCACCGAAAAGAAACCGGCCGTCACCGCAGCCCCCGCCCCTGCGGCATCGGGCTTCAACCGCGTGATCCAGCAAGTCCGCAAATCGCTGCACCTGTAAGCAGCTGACGCGCACAAAAAACGGCGGCCATGAAAGGCCGCCGTTTTTGTTTGCGTAAAATTTCGGGTCGCACAAAAAAAACGCCGCCGGTTTTCATGCCGGCGGCGTTTTTTATTGGTTGGACTTTGTACTAGAGCACAAGGTTGCCGTCAGCCAGCAGCGTCGCGGCATCCAGCCCCGTCACGCCGGCCAGCGTCGCGACCTGCACGAAATGCGCGCCGCCCGTCAGCCCGTTCGCGTCAACTTTGACAATTGTGTTGCCCAGCGTATCGGTCGAGAACTGGACAAAATCGCCAAGAACGCTTGTCAGGCTGTCATAGCCGGTCACAAGGTTGCTGAAATCCAGCACATCGCCGTCGGTCGTGCTGAAATCCATGATGCGGTCGGCATGCGCGGCAGAAACAGGCAAGCTGTCGTCGAAGAGGAAGACATCCGCCCCGGTGCCGCCATACAGCACATCGCGCCCGCCGTCGCCCGACAGGCTGTCGTCGCCTGCGCCGCCCGTCAGCGTATCATTGCCGAGGCCGCCGTATAGGCTATCGCTGTTGTCGTCGCCGAACAGGTCGTCGAGGCCTCGGCCGCCGGAGAGGCTGTCATTGCCAAACCCGCCGGAGAGGCTGTCGTTGCCGTCGCCGCCATCTAGGCTGTCATCGCCCAGATCGCCGCCAAGGCTGTCATTGCCGAGACCGCCCGAGAGCGTATCGAGGCCGTCGCCGCCGGACAAGCTATCAAGGCCTGCGCCGCCCGCGAGACTATCGTCACCGATGCCGCCCGATAGGCTGTCATTGCCCACGCCGCCATCCGCGCTGTCGTCGCCGTCATCGCAGGAGAGGAAGTCGTTGCCAACGCCGCCCAGCAGGCTGTCGTCGCCGAGTCCGCCGGAGAGGCTGTCATTGCCGACACCGCCATCCGCGCTGTCATCGCCGTCATCGCAGGAAAGCAAGTCGTTGCCCGTGCCGCCCATGAGATGGTCGCCGCCGATGCCGCCGGACAGGCTGTCGTTGCCGACGCCGCCATCCATACTGTCGCTGTCGTCTTCCCCATAAAGGAAGTCATTGCCCGAGCCGCCCGATAGGCTGTCGAGGCCGATGCCGCCATAAAGGGTATCGTTGCCCACGCCGCCATCCGCGCTGTCGTCGCCGACATCGCAGGTCAGATTGTCGTCGCCCGAGCCGCCCAGCAAATGGTCGCTGCCGATGCCGCCCGACAGGCTGTCATTGCCGACACCGCCATCCGCGCTGTCGTCACCATTGCCGCAATCGAGGGAGTCATCACCCGATCCGCCGGAGAGGCTGTCATCATCGTCTTCGCCATACAGGTGATCGCTGCCCGTGCCGCCCGAGAGCGTGTCGAAGCCCATGCCGCCATACAGGCTGTCATCATCGGTATCGCCGTACAGGCTGTCGTCGCCGAGATCGCCGAACAGGTAATCGGATCCGTTGCCGCCGTGCAGTGAATCGCTGTCGTCCTCGCCGCGCAGGTCGTCGCTGCCCGTGCCGCCATACATATGGTCAGAACCGCCGCCGCCGCTCAGGCTGTCATCGCCGTTGTCACCATACAAGTCATCGCTGCCGTTGCCGCCGTCGATCGTATCGTCGCCGTCTTCGCCGTGGAGGCTGTCGTCGCCGTCATCGCCGCCGATATCGTCATTGCCCTTGCTCATGATGTTGTCCTTTTTCTTTCGTTTGGTTTCTGCCCGACTACGGGAAACAATGCTAACGCGCCGTGCCGTTTCGCCGATTGATCAAAATCAAGTCAGCTTTTCCCGATCATCTTTTCGATAGAGGACCCCGGACCCACGGCAGGTCGCTGGGATTACAATAGAATCCGGGACTGAAGCGAACCTGAAGCGTTCTGAATATCGAACGCCGCTCACAAGCTA
>JAQSWE010000267.1 GCA_029266795.1 Alphaproteobacteria bacterium
GATGCCGTAGCAGAACGCGGCACCGAGCACGAGCGCAATGGCGAAGGCCGCACCGTCCTGCACCGCGGAGGGATCGAAGCCCACCAGCAGTGTAACCCCGATAACGCCCAGCAAAAGTCCGATCACGGATTTTAGGGAGAGCTTCGTGCGGAACCACACCGCGCCGATGACCGCCGCCCATATCGGCGATGTCGCATTCAGGATGGACAGCAGCGATGCCGACAGCGTTTTTGCCGCGACCGCGAACAGCAGGAACGGCAGGGCGGAATTGAAGAAGCCGAGGATGGCGAAATGCTTCCAGTCTTTCAGCGAACCAAGGTTTTTCTTCAGCAGCATGCCGAAGGCGAGCAGGAACAGTGCGGCAAGGCCAAGACGCAAGGCGATCAGCACGGCAGGCCCGATGACGGGCGCGCCGATGCGCGTCAGCATGAACGATGCTCCCCAGATGGCCGAGAGCAAGATCAGGCGGATAAGGCTGTGGGTGTTCATGGCAGTTGTCCGGAGTTGCAGCGGGTAGTCTGGTCTATCCGGCGCAAAGGCGCGCGCCGTTTCCGGACATATAACCGGCGGCAATCGATAAAAAAGGGCAGCTTAAAAAATTTAGCGAACGATACGCTCGACCACGTCATGCGGCACGGAACGGTCGGCCTTGCGCGCAATCAGCCGCATGCCGGGCTTCCACGAGAAAAAGAATTTTTCGACCTTGAGCCCGTGCGAATTCAAAAGGCGCGTGATGCCAAGGCGGGTGAAATAGGTGATATGTTCGGGCGGCATGACGGCTTCCCATTTCAGGAAGTTGCGCGGCACGCGCCAGTGACCGGCTTCGGGCGTCGTCAGGTACAGAACGCCGCCGGGGGCGAGGATGTCGGCAATCGCGGCGACGAAGCTGTCGGGATCCGGCACATGCTCGATCACTTCGCTGGTGTAGATGATGTCGGCCTTGTGGCCCTGATGGGCGTAGTCCTGCACGGCGATGGTCTGGAAATGATCCGCGCCGAAGCTTTCCTTCGATGCAGTCACAGCCGTTTGGTCGATATCGATGCCCTTGGCGTCGAGGCCGAGCGCCAGCGCCGCCTTTACGGTAAATCCATAATTGCAGCCGACATCGAGGAAGGTCTTGCCGGGCGTCATCTCGCGCAGGCGGGCGATGCGGCGGCTGGCGCGCGCGATCTTTTTGGTTTCCTTGGCGCGGTAATTAGTCGTGCCTTTATAGGACTGGTAAAAGGCCGCCAGTTCCTCCGGCGTGGGGAAGGGGTCGACGGTGACCGATCCGCAGCCTTCGCAGCGCAGCAGCTCATAGCCGTTCTTATTTCCCAGACTGCGGTCGGGGTTCAGGGCGTTGTGGCAGGCCTTGCAGGCGGGGAGGCTGTGGAATTTGCGCTGTGACGTCATGCGCCCGAGACTAAATCGTTTTGGATGTATGTCAACGGATATGCGGTGATGCACAAAATTGAAAAGGCCCGGTTGGAGGACCGGGCCTTTTCTCAAGAACGCGTGAATGCGGTATTACTGGGCTGCTGCACCATGGGTCACGGCAGGAGCCTGACGGATGAACGGAGCGGGCGTCTGGAATTGCTGGCCGCCATCAACGCGGAATTCGATTGCCTTTGCGGTCATCGCTGCGTCGCGGGTGGTGGTGAAACCTTCGATCTTTTTCATGTCCATGGCCTTGCTCCTAGTTTTTGTGGTTGGGCAATTTTCTTGCGCCTTAAGACCAGAATGCGAAATAAAACGCCGATTGTCAAATAACAATGTTTAGATTAACCCCTCTTAACACATAATTAATGCTGTTAAATCATGCCGTTGCATAAATTAACTAATTTTTGAATCAAACATGAAAAACGCCCCCAAATGGGGGCGTGATTCTTACAGAATGCTTTCGAATCGGCGAATCAGCCGTTTTTTTACATGCTCGGGCCCTTGTTTGCTGGAGCATTCGGCTTGGCGGCCACATTGAATATGGCGGCACCGCTGGCACGATGTTCGATCGCTTGTTCGATGCGCTTGAACTCGTTGGTATCCCGGCTGCCTGCGATTGCGTGTAATGTCATATGTCCCTGCCCCGTAAGGTTTAAGTTATTCCCATAGTGTTATCATCGCCCATTTTCCAGGGGGCGTCAAAACCTGTTTGGTTTTCATATTGATTCCAAAGGGATAGAATTTGACACTCACACAGGTTCATTAAGCTTAATTAACGGCGGGGTACGAAAGTTCCTGAAAAGACGGGGTTTTTGAAATAAAGGTGATTCTCTTATCGAGCATAACTCGCCTTGTCATCTCGAACCAAGTGAAGGATGTCTCGTTATATCCGCTTATATCCGCAAGCAAGGGGGATCCTTCGCTGCGCTCAGGATGACAGGATAAATGGGGGATAAGAGATTAGGCGTTCTTCCGCTCTTGCTTCAAATACAGCGAGAGGGATTCCTCGTGGCCCATCTTCTTCAGCTCGTCGAGGAATTTGTATTCGGCGAAGACTTCCATGTCGTTCAGCTCGCAGGCGACCGTGCACATGTACCAGACTTTGTCTTCATGCTTCGCCATCGACACTTTCATGTGTTCCTGCATCGGGGCGTGGAGGTGCGGGTGCTTGATGCCGGCGAGTTCCTGCTGCGCTTCGCGCAGGATGCCCGCCATCATCAGGACGAAGCGGGCGGGGGAGACGGGGTTGTTGCGGCTGAAGCCGATATAGACCAGCTTGCCTTCCGGCAGGTAGGTCGTCGGCTGCGGCGTCGCCATGATGCGGATGCTGATCTGATTCACGCTCACGAAATCGGCGAGCTGCTGGCCATGCGCGGAATGGTTGAGGATATCGAGCGCCTTTTCGATCATCACGTCGTCGGGCGGCAGCGCTTGGCCGCCAGCAAGAAAATCCTGAAGACGCGGCGCGTTGCTCATGATCGTCAGCCCTCAAGCCAATGCTGGCTGTACGGGCTGTAGGGGAAGTGGATGCCCGTGAGCAAAAGGTTTTGTTCCTGAAATGCGAGCTTGCCTTCCGCCGTCACAAGGATAGTCGCGGAGATCAGGCCGCCGCCGTAATAGATCGTGCCGCTGACGCGATGCACATGCTGCGTCGCGTCGTAGGAAACCTTGAGGGGCTTGAAGCTGCTGATGACGCTCTGCTGCTGGCCTTCGCTCAATGAATCCAGCATCGGCATCTTGCGCGGGTCTTTAATCAGGAAGATATCGCCTTCCGAACCCTGCACGTTGGTGAAGAAGAAATCGAGATACGGAATGACGTTCATCTCGTTCAGGCGGATGCCGTCTTTTTCGTTGATCGTGTAGATCGGGTTCGCGGTGCCGTCGATGCTGAGGTATTCGTCGCCATTGCTGAGATACATCATGCTGAAGGTCGGCATGGTCGCGTAGTTGATCAGGCGATACAGGCGGTAGTTGTTGTAGAAGGGCAGGCTGCGCCACGATACCTCGGTCGCCTCTTTCGAGAAGACAACGGCATCTTTATGTCCCGACAGCTTGTCGAGAACCTG
>JAQSWE010000268.1 GCA_029266795.1 Alphaproteobacteria bacterium
ACTTTCCGCAAAGGGAGATTTCACGCATGTCAAAAAACTACATCTGCATCTGGTCGAACGACAAAGCCTCGGAGATGGCGAAATTCTACAAATCCGTCTTCAAGGACACCAAGATCGGTGCGACATCCTATTGGGGGCCGAACCCCATGGGCGTGAAGGAAGGCTCCGTGCTGACGATCGAGCTGACCGTGCGCGGGCAGAAAATTATGCTGCTGAACGGCTTCGTTCCCAAGGAATTCAACGATTCATTCTCCATGACCGTGCCGTGCAAGACGCAGCGCGAGATCGATACCTATTGGAAAAAACTGAGCAGCGGCGGCGGCCAGCCGGTGCAATGCGGCTGGGTGATCGACAAATACGGCATCCGCTGGCAGGTTTTCCCCGACCAGATCATGAAATGGCAGACCAGCAAGAACAAGAAAAAGCGTCAGGCCATGAACGAAGCCATGTGGCAGATGGTCAAGCTGGATGCGAAAAAGCTGAAAGCGGCATTCGAGCGCGGCTGAACCCGCAAGGTCAGCCCTGCACATCGCTGCCATTGCACAACCGGTTCAGCACGTCGGTCATGACGCCGCGCGCGTATTTTCCGGCGAATTCCGGCCCTTCGTAATCCACCAGCCCCGCGAACAGCATCCGGCGCGGCCCCCGCTCCAGCCAGCCGATATACCAGCCGCGCTGTTTTTTCGTCGTCCGGTTGGCGAAACCGGTGCCGGTCTTGCCGAACAGACGCCCGCCGCCGATTTCGCCGGCGAAGAGCAGCGGCGCGGTTTTCGCGAGCGCAAATTCGGAGACCGGCAGTTTTCCCGCCAGCATCTGGCGCAGGAAATCAATCTGCTCGCGCGGGGAGATTTGCAGGCTGGTGGAGAGCCAGCTGTGTGTCAGGCCATTGTTCTTGCCGGCATCGCCGGAAATGTCACCGTTGCCGTAGTTGAACGCCGCGACATATTGCGCAAATTTTTCCTGCCCCAGTTTCAGCGCGAGTTCCTGCGAATACCAGATGGCAGATTCCTTCAGCCAGCCTACGGGATCGAAACTTTTGCGCCATGCATCGATCATGACAGGGGCGCGGGCATCGAAGGCAGGCTTGTAATGCCAGACAGGGTTTTGCCCGTCATACAGAATGCCCGCATCAAACCCCATCAGCGCGAGCGGAATTTTAAACGTCGAACACGGCGCGAAGCGCGCGTCGACATCGCCTTCGATGTCGAGAATGTCGTTGGTGTCGAAATCGGTGACGAGGTAGGGCATGGCGGGCTCATACTGCTGTCATTCTGAGCGAAGCGAAGAATCCCTCTTGAGGCAGGGAGATCCTTCGCTTCGCTCAGGATGATAATTTTATAATTACGCGTTCTTGTCGCTCATCACGCGCGACTTTTCGCGCTGCCAGTCGCGTTCTTTTTCGGTTTCGCGCTTGTCGTGCTGTTTTTTGCCGGTGGCGATGCCGAGTTCGACTTTTGCAATCCCACGGTCGTTGAAATAGACGGAGAGCGGGATCAGCGTCGTGCCTTTGCGCTGCACCGCGCCGATCAGCTTGCTCATCTGGTTTTTATGCAGCAGCAGTTTGCGCGCGCGGCGCACTTCGTGCTGCCATTTCGCGTTCGATTTTGTGTATTCGGGGATATGCGCGTTGACGAGGAAGATTTCCGAACCCTGCACGGCGGCGTAGCTTTCGGCGATGCTCGCCTGGCCGGTGCGGAGCGATTTGACTTCCGTGCCGGTGAGGATGATGCCGGCCTCCAGCGTGTCTTCGATAAAGTAAGTGAACCGCGCCTTGCGATTCATGGCGACGGTCTTGTTATTCGGGTCTTTCTTGCCCTGGCTTTTGTTCTTTCCCGTCATGATGGCGCATCAGCGCTTCCCCGCCTTTTTCAGCGTTTTCTTGCCGAGCTTGAAGATGCCGGCGAATTCCATCGCCTCATCCAGTTTCGCGCGCGTCGCGGGCGTCACCGGCACGAGCGGCAGGCGGGTTTCTTCCGAACATTTGCCGAGACGCGAGAGGCAGTATTTCGCAGGGCTCGGGTTGGTTTCGGCGAACAGGTATTTGTGCAGCGGCAGCAGCGCGTCGCGCGCCTTTTCAAAACCTTTCCAGTTTTTCTGCTGCCAGTTGATATGCAGGTCGGCGCAAAGGCGCGGCGCGACGTTGGCGGTGACGGAGATGCAGCCATGCCCGCCCTGTGCGAGATAGGCCGCGACCGTCGCGTCTTCGCCCGACAGCTGGATGAAGTCGTCGCCGAGCGCCACGCGGATGGCGAGCGGGCGGCTGAGATCAACCGAGGCATCCTTGATGCCCGCGACGCGCTTCAGGCCCGCGCAGCGGATGACGGTTTCAACGGAGAGATCGACGCCGGTGCGGCCCGGCACGTTATACAGAATGATGGGCAGACCTTGCGCATCATTGATGGCCTTGTAATGCTGGTACAAACCCTCTTGCGTAGGCTTGTTATAATACGGCGTTACGACTAGAATGCCATCAGCACCGCTTTTGTCAGCGAAGCGCGCCAGATCAACCGCAGTTTCGGTCGAGTTGGAGCCTGTACCCGCGATGACCGGCACCCGGCCGTCCGCGGCCTCGATGCAGGCTTTGATGAGGGATTTGTGTTCGCTTTCCGACAGGGTCGGCGTTTCACCCGTTGTCCCGCAAGGAACAAGCCCATGAGTCCCGCTGGCGATATGCCACTCGACAAGCTTCTGGAACGCGTCGACATCCACCTTGCCCTTGCGGAAGGGGGTGACGAGTGCGACGTAGGATCCTTTAAAGCGAGTCATGTTAAATCTCCTGTTGCGCCCCCCGCATACATAGCGGCGGGCATACGGGGCAAGAATATGTCATTTATGGGCAAAATGGCAAGGGTTTTGGGGATGGCCGTGCTGGCCGGAATGATCGGTTTTGCCGGCGTTTCCGATGCCGCAACTACCCAGAATCAAAAGAAAACAGCGACAAAAACCTATACTGGCAAAAATGCACCAAAGAAGCCTGCGAAGAAGCAGGCAGCGAAAAAGCCCGCCGTGAAGGCGCCGGTTGCCTCCAGCATGGATGCCGACTGGCCGAAGACTTTTGCGCTTATCAAGAACCATTCCGACCCGATCGGCGCGAAGCTGATCACCTGGATTTACGTGACGGAAACCAATTTGCCGGTCGCGCCGCACCAGCTGATGGATTTCGTGAACAAAAATCCCGACTGGCCGAAGCTGCATATCTTCCGCCGCAAGATCGAGGACAACCTCGCCCGCGCGGGCAACCATGCCGAGACGATTGCATGGTTCCAGAAAAATCCGCCCACCACCTATGACGGCGAAAAAGGCTATATCGACGCGCTGATCCGTTCCGGCAAAACGGCTGAGGCGCGCGCGGCGCTGGCGAAATTCTGGAAGCAGGCCGACCTGAATAAGAACCAGACGGCGGCTTTGGCGGGCGCATATAAAAGCGGCTTCGCGCCCCATGCCCATGCGGAGCGGCTCGACCACCTGATCTGGGAAGGGCGG
>JAQSWE010000036.1 GCA_029266795.1 Alphaproteobacteria bacterium
TAGCGCGTCTCGTTTTTTCAAAAAAGAAGCCGCTTTCGCCATGCGCCGTTATTTCTGCGTTTCCCAAAGCATAGCCTGTCGCCCCAAGCCGCTTAAAGAAAGCATGCCGCTGGAAATCGAACGCGCCGGGCAGCACCGGCGGCGAGAGCGGCATCAGTGCGGCACGTACCTGCACAAGGTCACCCGCACGGGGACGCACAGGATCGTTATTCTTCAACTTGATACGCACCCGCTCCGGCGGGTTCTTCTGCTTTAGCTCTCCTTCCGCAAGATGGATATTGTCGAGGACGATGCGCCAGCCCTTTTCAAGCGCGACAGCTTCGACCACGCGCCCGGCGACTGTCACCCCATAGGCCTTCTTTACCAAGACGGGCGCTGCCACGGCCCAAGTGCGCACACATCCGGCGGTAAATCCGATGGCCACCAGCAGCGCCACGACCCAGAAATGCATGAAAACTTTGTTGGCATGAAACGGCGCCCAAATGGCAACCAGCATGGCAATCGCGACGGGCCCAGCCAGCATCGGCGGCTCGACGGGCAGGCTGAAGTAAAAAGCGATGCCCAGCGCCAGCGGGACAGGCAGCCACAGCAGCCAGCGTTCGCGCTCCTCCAGCAAAGCGTTGAGCAAATTCGGCATTTTCATCGTCTAATCACAGGCGCTGCAAAGGGGTTGAGTTTGGCATATTAAAGCCATACAATCCATGCGCCGACCGGATATCTTCATATCGGTGGTGCGCGCACAGCCCTCTTTAACTGGCTGTTTACGCGCCATTACGGCGGCAAATTCCTGCTGCGCATCGAGGATACCGATCGTGCGCGCTCGACCGATGCAGCGGTAAAAGCGATTTTCAACGGCCTCAACTGGCTAGGCATCGAATTCGACGAAGAACCGATCTTCCAGTTCGCGCGCATGAACCGCCATGCTGAAGTTGCACATGAATTGGTAAAACGAGGTAAGGCCTATTTCTGCTACACCTCGCCGGACGAATTGGAGCAACTGCGCCAGCAGCAGCAAAGCGCGTCGTCGCTGGGCAACCTGAACCAAATCCTGCGCGAGCGCGCGGAAAAAGATGCCAAAAATCCTCCTTCCGACCGTAAGCCTGCTGTGCGCATCAAGGCACCTTCCGGCAACAACGGCGAAATGTCCATTACGGACCAAGTGCAGGGAGAAGTGAAAGTGCCCTACACGCAACTGGACGACATGATCATGCTGCGTGGCGACGGTACGCCGACCTACATGCTGTCCGTTGTCGTTGACGACCATGACATGGGCATCACACACATCATCCGCGGCGACGACCACCTCACCAACGCTTTCCGCCAGCGCATGATTTACGATGCGATGGAATGGAATGTTCCCAGCTTCTCGCATATTCCGCTCATTCACGGGCCGGATGGCGCGAAGCTTTCCAAACGGCATGGCGCGCTTGCTATCGAAGCCTATGCGGAAATGGGCTATCTGCCCGAAGCAATGCGTAACTACCTCCTGCGTCTCGGCTGGGGTCATGGCGACACCGAGATCATCACCAGCGAAGACGCGATGAAGATTTTCGAACTGACAGATATTGGCCAGTCTCCGTCACGCATGGATTTTGCAAAGCTTGCGAACGTCAACGCCCACTACCTGCGGCTTGCCGATGACGACAGGCTAATAACGTTGTTGCTGCCTTATATCGAAAAAGAACTTGGCGCAAAGCCGGATGAAGTCGGTTTGCAGCGACTGAAGCACGGCCTGAAGGATTTGAAAGAACGCGCGCAGACACTCATCGACCTTGCGAAAGCTGGCCTGTTTTATCTTCGCCAGCGACCGCTGCCTCTCACCGATGATGCTGCAAAGGTCCTCGACCAGCCAACCCGTGCCCTGATCGGCGAAATGAAGCAGGCACTCGACACCGTCAGTGATTTTAAACATGACCAGATTGAAAGCGCACTAAAGGAGTTTTCGGCCCAAAAAGAGCTGAAACTTGGGAAAGTCGCGATGCCTCTCCGCGCGGCTATTACTGGCACGACGAATAGCCCATCTGTATTTCATGTAGCTGAAATCCTTGGAAAAGAGGAAACTCTCGCACGCCTTGATGATGTTGCCTGAAGGGCTGAATTTCATTGACATAAAGTGCCTCCAAGGATAGGGTCGCGGCAAGTCCAAATTGGGGGTTATGCGGTCATGAGCAATTATCTGGTCAGGAATGTCGAGCTTCTCGATAAATCCATGCGCAACGTGCTTCAGGCCGCTGCGCTTGTCAGCCCGTTGGCTGGCGCTATTTATGGGTTTGCCGGGCCATACGGTATTGCAGGCGCTCTGTCCGGACTCTGGGTGGCACCCGCAATTGCCTTCGGCGTGCTCGGCACCTATCACCTGATCGTCACTGGCGGCAGCGACTTTGTCAAAATGGCAAAAATCGTTAAAGAAGAAGGCCTTCTCAAAGGCCTGCTGAATCCCAATCGGATTATCAATTTCGCTAAAAAATCCCTGCACACCGCTTATCGCAGTCTGATCACCGTTTTGCCAGGCAGCGTTGCGGCGATTGCAACATCTATGGGGGCGACACTCAGCGCGCCGGGCGTTATGTTTGCGCATGCCACCACGGCGGCAACGGTCTTGAACCCCCTGTTTTTGGTTCCTGCGCTTATCGGCGGCGCGGCGCTGTTTGTGGCGGGCGGCGCTATTGGCAGCATGATCGCCGAGAAGCTTTCCGCGCATCATGTCACCCCGCTCTTCTCCCCGCTTCAGGGCGCAACCCGTGCCGAGCGTTTCCAGTCGTTCCTTGGGCGCGTGCTGTCTTATCACAGGGACGGCGAAGCCCCGCTTGAAAAACGCCATCCTGTTTCCTTCGCCGCCATCGCGGCCGGCACTATCGGCGGCGGTCTTGCAGCAGCTGCATTCGGATGGGGTATCCTTCCCGCCGCCCTGATAGGAAGCTGGATTGGCGGAGCAATCACGCTGCCGCTTCAGGACGCGGCCGTGAGCGAAGACCGCGAAAAGCATCGCAAAATTACGCCGGCGAAACCGACGTCATTACAAAATAAAGCCGTCGAGAGCCCACAGCCATTTATGAAACCCAAGCTTGCTGATCTATTTGGACACAAAACCGGCGCATCTCCTGCCGAACCTCTCAAGCCACCTGGCAGCGTTGCACAGCCCAAGCCGCCCGCGGTCTAGGATATTGATATCTTTTACAATCCCAAAGTTCAGTTGTCGTAAGCGGCAAAGCGGAATAATATAATAAGTGGGGGATTAAAGCGCGTTCGCAGGAAAGCAGCGCTTCACGCGTGTCATATCGGCATTTTGCTGATAAGCTTCCGCAAAGGCCGCCAGATCATCAAGAGGTCCCCTATGAATGACGATGCCCCCCACAATCATTATGCTGCCCGCTTTACAAGCCAATGGCAGTCCGATGTCACGAGCCAGCAAGCCAATGAACGCATGTATGGTCGCGCCTATTGGGGCACCGGTCGCAGCCGATTCTATATACCCGGCTGGGCAGGATTTGGCGGCCTGCTAGGCGCGACTGTTGGAGCAATTGCCGCACATGATCGCGGTATGTCTAGCATGGAGGGCGCTATTTCGGGTGGCGCAGCGGGCTTTTTGAGTTTTCTTGCACTATCCTTAGTGCTCGGCTTTTTCTTCAAGGGAATTAGCCTAGGCTGGCTCGGCATCAAAACAGTTACAGGTGCGGTCACAGGCATGGGCGCAGGCCTGACGACCTCGAGCATCTTTGGCGGCCTGCCGCGAGCAACGGCACGCGGCGCGTTCTTAGGGGGAACATTGGGCGCCGCCCTTGCCCTCTGGCTGAATGAACCGGTCGATGACGCGGCTCTTCGCGTTGCTTCATGTGGCGCAGTAATCGGCGCAGGGTGGCGTCTTATTCGCCTCACGATGAATGCGCTCAAGCGGAATGAAGGCCCCCGTTAAAGACAAGGCTATTTCTTCTCGCAATACTGGTGGTCGGCCACGAGAGAGTCTTTTCCGGGCATCATGCCCGTCGTATAGAACGCTTTTACATTTACCCCTTTGCCACCACCTGACAAACCGCAAGGCGTGCCGTCATCCACAGTAACAGCGGAAAAAAGCGTACCATCTTTACTCATCAAAACCGCAGGCATTTTGGCGCGCAAGGCTTCCTTTGCCAGCGTCGGACGGATTTCATCAATCGTCCCGCGGAAAAGGTGAAGCGCAAGCTTGCCTTGTACTAAACGTACCGTTTCCGTTCCTGACGGCAGCTTGGATCGTATTTTTTCTGGCAACGTGGAGACCTTGACCGTTTCAAATTCAATGCGGGGAATCCCCTGCGCAAAAGGAATTTTTGCTGGATCAGCGAATGTATCAGATATATCCATGCTCATCGGCTGGGAAAAAACTTCGCCTCGCTCCGGTACAAGTGCGTGACAGGCCCAGCAGGCTTGCGAAGCGATATCCTGATCTTCGGCGGCAGCCTTTCCGCGACCGTCGAACAGCGCATAAACCCAGCCGTTTGTTTCCTTGCCCTTTTCTTTGTCGCGGATCATAAGCTGGTACCGACGCGCGCCTGCGGGTACGGCGGAGCTCGTAAAACTCGGGTCTTCCTGCGTCAGTAATCCGACTTTGCCGAAAACAGCGCCGTCCGGGTAATCTTTGCTACCGGCCAGCAGCGCTTTCCATGCAATATCGTTTGCATAGGTCAGGCGCATTTCATTGCTGTCGCGCCGATAGCGCACTGTGACGAAATGCCAGTCGGCACGCTTCCAGAAATTCGCGTAATCTTTCAGGGCAAAGCCGTTCATGTGTTCGGCAGTCGCCAGTGGCGGCTTCACGGGTTGCGCATAGGCCGACAGCGCAAATAGCGCCAAAGTGAACACAAACAAACCAGCAAAGGCGGTGAAGTTTTTACTGGCCATCATTATACTGCAACTTCTCGGGCATTTCTTCGGGCGCTTTCTGCTCGGGTATCCAAAGAGATACGCGCTGCTGTATTTCACTGACTTCCGCGGCGCTTAATTTACCCTGCAGCAGGTCGCGCAAAGCGATAATGGGGGGCTGGAGATTGTCGACGGCGGCAAGGGAGACCCAGAAAAACGCCTCCTTCTCATTCCTCATCGATCCGCGACCTGTCGCGTAGATCGAGGCGAGATTAAATTGGGACATCTTGTCCCCTTGCGCTGCAGCGCGCTTGTACCAAAGCGCTGCGAGATTGATATCTTCGTTAACGCCCTGCCCTTTTTGATACATCACGCCTAGTGCGCCCTGCGCATCAGCATCGCCTTGGTTGGCTGCCATTTCAAGCCATTTGGCGGCGGTTTTGTAGTCCTGCGGCACACCGTCACCTCGCGCGTATTTCATGCCGAGATTGTATTGAGACCCCACATCGCCATCTACCGCATTTGACATCTGTTCGTCCAATGTCTGCGGCGTATCGCTGACTAATCCATCCCCTTGCGCAAAGACAGGAAAAGAAATCAGCAGCAGAAACAAAACTGCATAAAGTCGAATGAACATATCAGGCTCCCTTGGCCTACGCCTTGCGGCACCAGAATTTATACGAATGGATAAAAGTGTCCGGATGAAGATTCTCGAAGGATTCCCAGTTTTTAAGCGAGAGTCCGCGCAGATCGTCCGGAAACAAGTCGCGAAACTGCTGCATCACTTTGTCCGGCAACTTGAATCCGGTGAATACCATACCCATTTTATCCAGCGCCGCTGAGATGCGCGGAATCGTAAACCTGTCTTCATGCACATGGAAGAGTAGATCGCTATACATATTGAGAAAGTAATAATCGCGCGCCTTCAGCAGCGTATTCATACTTTCGGCGCGCAGCAGCAGTGGTGAATCCTTGCGGAATTCACGCATGCCCTCCGGTGTTGCGGGATACTTCCCCTTGGCGATCGCGGCACGGGCCTCGACGATGGACCGGCGCGGGGTTTCCCCATAAAGACCGATATGCATGATGCCATCAGACTTCAACAAACTTGCCAGCGTCTCCCAGCCTTTTTCAGGGTCAGCCATATGGTGTAAGACACCGACGCTGTGAATGTAATCGAATTTGCGGCCCAGCGAGGGCAGCTCGAGAATATCGGCCTGAATGTGCGCGACGTTCTTTATGCCGTATTGCTCCGCCTTGCTGATTGCGTAGGAAAGGCTGGCGGCGGTGATGTCGACTGCAAGAATATCGGCATTCGGGAATGCATGAGCCAGCTGGCAGGACTCCCGTCCGGTCCCGCAACCCGCAACAAGACCCGTTGCGCCCGGTTTTTCAAGCGCAGTGCGATCCTGTTCGCGCCAGGTGAATTTTGTTTCCTCCAGCTGACGCCAGCGGGGGTACGGAAAATTCTCGTACATATTACGCACTTTTTCGGCCACTTCGCCCATGATGGGAGTCGTCGGGACGATATTGACCGCGCGCTGCCTTAGCGCTTTGTATTCTGAGATATGGTCAGAAATCATATCCGCCAATTCCGCGTGTCCGGCATGCTGCGCCTCGATTGTATCGGCGTTGGGCAAGCTGTAAAGCGGTGCATAGCTGCCCAAAATCGCAATGTCCTGCGCGTCGCCCTTGCCTGCTGTCACTTTCTCTCGGAATACATCTGCAAGCTTTTGCTCTTTGGGGTCGATCTGCAGAATGAAGTCCGCATGATAGGCATATCGCGCCATAGCCGCGGTCAGGCGCAACAGATCTTCTTTCGACAGCCGCGGCGCAGTACTGGCAGACTGTTCCAGCAAGAAGGCCCGGAGGTTTACCATGAACTTTTCGAAAGGCAGGAAGCACACCGTAATCTGCCCGATGCCTAATAAAAAATAAGGCGTCAGCAGCGGTGAAAAATCGGTCACACCGTCAAAAGGCTTCGTCCAAGGCAGGACACGCTTGCGCATCACATGCGTGAATAATGCAATGAACGGCGGATTGACGAGAAGTGCATTACCCCACAGCACATTCGCGCCCCCATATTCGAGGTCGGGCGTCTTCAGGCAGGCGAGGATCGCGCTTTCTACATTCGGGTTGTGGTGCGTAAAATGCATATCGCCCGCAAGGCGCAGAAATTGCTTTTTAGCTGGTAGATTATCGTTGTCGGTATTGATGGCAAGCACGGCGTAGCCGATCGCCTCCATGACCTGCCCCTGTTCTTCCAGCGTTTCCGCCATCAGGGCCATGGCGGCGGAGTCATGCTCGTTATTCTCCAACGCTTCGCCGAGATGGCGTACGGCGGCATCATAATCGTGGCGCACAAGCGCGTCACGGGCGGCGGCATGTTTTTCGGATGCCGACATCGCCTAGCCTGCGGACTGTACGCGGTTACGACCGGCATTCTTCGCCTGATAAAGCGCAATATCGGCACGTTCAACGAAATCGGTAATGCTTTCTTCCGGATGATACTCGGCAACGCCGATGGAGATCGTGATCGTGCCCAGCTTTTCATTGCTGGATTTGTTGACGAGTTCTTTCTGCTCCACATGGCGGCGCAATGCTTCAGCAACCTTGAGGCCCGCCGCAAGAGGCGTGGCTGGCAATATGATTGCAAATTCTTCCCCGCCATATCGCGCGGCAACGTCCTGCCCCTTGATGTTGCCAATAAGCGTGCGCGCGACGAGGCGCAGCACCTGGTCACCGGTCTGGTGGCCGTAAGTATCGTTGAACTTCTTGAAGTGGTCGATATCGAGCAGCATCAGGACCAGCGGTTCTTTGGATGTCGTCGCGTGGACAGTTTTTTCTGATATTGCGTTATCAAAGGCCTTCCGGTTAGCAATACCGGTGAGGCTATCCGTTGTCGCTTCTTTCTTGACGTTATCGAGATACTGCTTGAGTTCCGTCACCTGTTGGGAGGAGTTATTCAGCTCGATTTCCAGTTCTTTGTTCTTCTCGACCATTTTCATGGTTTCGGAAAGAATGCCGCTGATGACATTACCCAAGTCCGTCATCGTCGACGCTTCGCCGATCTTTTCGGATACGCCATCCAATTGTGTGCCGTATTCCGAAGTCGCGCTGGATGCCGATTTCAGCATCGAGGCAAGGGCGGTGATGGATCCCTGCACCTGATCGTTCACCTTGTTAACCGCCGCATCCTGCGTCTGCGCGCTCAGGAATCGCGTGTATATTTTTTGACAGGCGGCTTCGTCTGGCTCGCCTTCTATCGCGTCAATAGCGCGCGTGATTTCGGGATCACCGTCGAAGTACCGGTACCACAATTCATAAAACTGCGGCGTTGAGGGCAGCGCTAGCGTATCCAGCTTTTCAAGTGTCATGATCGTCAACGCGCGGGAGCGTTCTGACTTGTGCACACGGGCGGCGGTTGTTGGTTCATTGCTCATTTAAAGCGCATGTCCTTGTTTTGCTGCCGCAGGCCGGTCTTCAACAACGGCGTAGGGTTTGGAAAGTTCGAGTACGCGGCGCACTTTTAATAGATCGAATTTGTCGTCAGTGCGCACGCCGGTTTCCATGTCGATCCATGTTGTATAGCCGGGCGCAACTTTAGCGATGATTTCGATTTGCTGTGCCACGTTCGCGGGATTAAGGCCGCCCGCGTACCCACAAAAATGCCCTGGAAGAGGCGGTTCCCAGCTATCCGGGCTGATGCCCCGCCCTGCTGAATCATCATACAAAACGGCGTGGTTCGGCACATCTGCCAGTAGCGGCAGCAGGCTTTGCTTATCCTTGCCGTACTGGATAATGAACTGGAACTGCGGATTGTCTCGCACGCGCTTCACGAGGTCGGCGGGATCGTATTTTCCCTCCACGTCACCGAACTTCAGGTTCAATTGGATGCGCTTAAAGCCCGACATAAGGCCGAGAATCTCAGTATCCCCGCGGATAAAGCCCAGCAACGCGCCATCACACAGATGCATAGCCGTATGCAGCCCCTGCGCGAGCTTTGAAAAATTACGTATCCATTCAGTCGAAGGAAAACGCGCAGTGCCGGTCCGCGCTGGTAGCAGCAATATTGCCCATTCGGCAAACGGGAATTCACGCGACAGTTTTAGCAGTTCCTGCGGATCAACTGCATCATCTGCGCCGGTAATGGAGGTATATTTAAGCTGCATCGTGCCCCGAAAACTCTTTTGTTCTATTCATTTAGTGTAGCATCAAAGCAAAAACAATTAACAGGGGGCTCTGAACACGCCCTTATGCTCAAAATATGATTAAGTCATTGATACAGCAGGGAATTGTTGAATTATTTACCGTATTGCGCTATACTGTCTGTAACTAACGCGACTCCGGAAAACAATAATAGGCCGCGCATGCATTTCCCCACGATCACCAAAGAAGAGCTGCGAAGAAAATTCAAGACCGCCGCGCTTGCGACGACCGTTATTTTCTCCCCGCTGACTTTGGCTGCGCAGGGACAGCTGCCAAGTGCTCCGAACTTGCCGGCACAAGATACGATGACAACCACCCCAGGTCTCATTAATGCTCCCCCGCCTGAAAGCGAGCCTGTGCCTCTCCCACACAGATTTACGCCGCTTGCATCATTTGCACCCCTGTTCGGGACGCCGGACGAGAGGGCGCGGAATATATTCTTTATTCAAAACCGGGAGACAATTGCGGAATACCGCACCCTGACAAACAGCGCATTGACCGGGGCACTCACGCGAGACGAATTGAAAACGATTAATGACATTAAGAGAGCCGCAGCACCCGACGCAAAAAAATACAAAATTTCGGTCGCCGTCGCCGCCACCCTCCATTTCGCGGCGCGCCAGACAGGTACGGATTTTGAATCAATGGTCACGCGCCTGCAGGAAAACTCCGGTAACGTGATGAATGTCGCATCGGCGCGCTTGCGCGCTGATAACGTCTACAAATTCAACGTATCTACATGGCTTTACCTGATGAAAACCCACGGCGCAAAGCATGGCATGGGCTTTTTCGCCGATAACATCGAAGTCAGCCCGCCGGCAATGAATGCGCAGAACCAGCCAACCGTACGGGTGCATGTGAACGATCCTGCGGTGTTGCGTCAGATCATCGCCATGCGCAACAATCCACGTATCTCGACCCTCATGGGTGCTGAATATGTGGCGCATGAGGCAGAAGTTCCCCAAACCGCCTATAAGGGCATGAATTACGCCTACGACATTCAGGTCGCCGAGCAGCAACGCGCACTCATGACAATCGGCTTCGACCTCGGGATACGCGGCGCTGACGGCGTCAAAGGCCCGCTGACGGCGGCAGCCCTGCAGGAATTCCGATTGATGAGCCAGCCGCTGCTGGCACAAGGCCAGACGCTTGATGCGATGTTGCAGGAATCTGCGCGTGTGGCGATAGAAGATGCTGCGAAATATTCTACGATGTATAACGCGATCAACCCCGCAACGACCTTCGCGGTGCGGCATGCCTCGAAAGTTGCGGGCGTCGATTTCGGCTACCTGATGCAGCTGGCGGGTGCGGAAAGCGGGTTCGATGCCGGCATTTCTGCCACCACCTCAAGCGCAACGGGCTTGTTCCAGTTTATCGACAATACATGGCTGGTGTCGCTCTATACCCACGGCGCAAAATACGGTCTAGGCGATATCGCCAAGCGCATCGAAGTAGAGCGCAATGCAGCGGGCGAAATCACGACCGCCAGCATCCGCGATCCCCTTGTCGAGAAATACGCGCTCAGCCTGCGCACCGATCCACGCATCATGGCGTTGATGGGAGCGGAATTTGCCAAGGATAACCGCGAGGTTTTGCAAGCCGCCCTGCCCCGACGCACGATCACGCGCACCGATCAGTATCTCGCTCACTTCCTCGGCTCCGGACAGGCGACAAATTTCATCGTAAAACTCGACCGCAACCCGAATGCTGCCGCGAAGTCTTCTTTCCCCGCCGCAGCAGAGGCTAACCATAACGTTTTCTATAAACGCAGCGGCGTCGCTCGTTCGCTGGAAGAGGTTTACAACCTGTTCAAGAATAAATTCAGCAGCACCTTCTTCGACCCCCCAGTAGCACCGCCGCCGCCGCGTCCCGTGCCACTGCCGCCACAGCGCCCACCTGGTCTGCGCTAGAACTTAATCTCAATAATTATGTCGCGACTGCTGCACTGCAAAATATTTTCCGCATTCCGTCAATTCATTCTGACAATCGGATTATGTTTTGACTTTTGCATCCCCCCGTCCAATTATACCTAACAGAATCAAATAAGAACAAAAAACGGTGCCTGCTTGGCGGGCTTTGGTTCGGGGTGTGTAGAGTCTATCTTAACGCAATAAGAAGGAAGGCTACACAAATGGGAATTCGCAGTGCGATCGTGAAAGCGGTCAAGAAACAAATGCCGCCGATCTCGGCGACTGAGAAAGAGGCGCTGGCCTCCGGCACCGTTGGTTGGGACGGAGAGCTGATGAGCGGCAGCCCGAACTGGGACAAGCTTTTCAAATACGAGAAAGCGGAATTGACGGCCGAGGAACAAGCATTCCTCGATGGCCCGGTCGAGAAACTCTGCAAGATCGTTGATAACTGGGAAATCCAGAAAACAAACGACCTGCCCCCGGAAGCCTGGAAGATCATCAAGGAAGAAGGCTTCATGGGCCTTGAGATCCCGAAAGAGTACGGTGGCAAAGGCTTCTCGTCCAAGGCGCATTCCGCCGTTGTGATGAAGCTCGCCTCGCGCTCGATCACCGCTGCAGTCACCGTGATGGTCCCGAACTCGCTCGGGCCTGCCGAACTGATCGGCGCTTACGGCACGCAAGCGCAAAAGGACTATTATCTTCCCCGCCTCGCTAACGGCACGGAAATCCCCTGCTTCGCATTGACCGGCCCCGATGCCGGCTCTGACGCTGGCAGCATTCCCGACCGCGGCGTCGTGGTGAAGAATGAAAAAGGCGAACTCGGCATCCGCATGAACTGGGAAAAGCGTTACATCACGCTCGGTCCCATCGCGTCGCTGATCGGCATGGCATTCAAGCTGGAAGATCCCGACAACCTGCTGGGCAAAGGCGTGAAGGACCTCGGCATCACCGTCGCCCTCGTGCCGCGCAACACCCCCGGCGTTGAAATCGGCGACCGCCACGCACCGATGGACCTGCCGTTCCACAACGGGCCGAACAAGGGCACGGATGTGTTCGTGCCGATCGACGCCATCATCGGCGGCCCTGAAAAGGCCGGCAAGGGCTGGGCGATGCTGATGGAAAGCCTCGCAGTTGGCCGCTCTCTCTCCCTGCCCGCTCTCTCCACCGCAGCTGCGAAACTGTCGTCCTACGCGACGGGTTCGTATTCGCGCGTGCGTAAACAATTCGGTACCTCGATCTCGAACTTCGAAGGCATCGAAGAACCTCTCGCACGCATGGCTGGCCTGACCTACCTGATGAACGCGGCGCGTGAAGCGACGCTGCAGATGGTTGATGCCGGCGAGCGTCCCGCGATCCCCTCCGCCATCCTCAAATATCACCTGACTGAAGGCATGCGGACGATCGTCAATGATGCAATGGACATCCATGGCGGCAAGGCTGTTTCCAACGGCCCGAAAAACATCTTCTCGACGCTCTACAAAGGCATTCCCATCGCCATCACCGTCGAGGGCGCGAACATCATGACCCGCAACCTCATCATCTTCGGTCAGGGCGCGGTTCGTGCGCATCCCCATACGCTGAAGGAATTGGAAGCGCTGGAGGAGCCAGATCCGAAGAAGGCATTTAACAAGTTCTTCAAGGTGCTGGCATCGCACCTCGGCAGCGGTGCCGTGAACGCGGTGAAGGCATTGGCTCATGGTGCAACCGGCAGCCGCTTTGCGCGCGCACCCAAGGGCGTCGATAAGGCCACCCGCAAATACTACAAGCAGATCAATCGCCTTTCCGCTGCGTTCAACCTTGCGGCCAACGCCTCGCTTCCGCTGGGCGCGAACCTCAAGAAAAAAGAACGTGTGTCGGCACGCATGGGCGACGTCTACAGCCACCTTTACCTCGCCTCCACCGCTCTCTGGTACTACGAGAAGAACGGCGCGAAAAAAGATGAAAAGGTACTGCTCGACTGGGCTGTGCAGACTTCGCTTGCCAAGGCAGAAAAAGCCCTGGAAGACGCGCTCGAAAACCATCCGCTCAAAGTCACGCGTCTTGCGAAACACATCGTGTTTCCCCGCAAGCTGCTGACTGGTGTTCTGGCTGTTGCGACCACGGTTGCGGCATTCACGCTGGCACCCGTCGTCGCAGTAGTCGGTGCGGTTGCCACGCTCGGTGCCGCGATGTTCATTCGTGACAAGCAGAACCATGCGCCGTCGGACGGCCTCGACCGTAAAGTTGCGGACACTATCCGCATCCCGG
>JAQSWE010000269.1 GCA_029266795.1 Alphaproteobacteria bacterium
GTCCGCCGCCAAAACGCGGCCAGCCAGATCGCGCGCGACCCGAAGGCCGTGCTGAAAATAGAAAAAATACAATCCGGTACGGGAGTATCCTGATATGCCAACAGTCATTGGTATCGAAAATTTCCTGATCGTATCGGGCATCCTGTTCACGCTTGGCGTGTTCGGCATCTTCCTGAACCGCCGCAACGTCATCATTATTTTAATGTCCATCGAATTGATCCTGCTCTCGGTCAGCATCAACCTCGTGGCATTCTCGGTCTACCTGCATGACCTGACGGGCCAGGTATTCTCGATGTTCATTTTGACCGTGGCGGCGGCCGAAGCCGCCATCGGCCTTGCCATCCTCGTCGTATTCAACCGCAACAAGAGCTCGATCGCGGTTGAAGATATCAGCGCGCTGAAGGGATAATTTCCATGGAATTCATTGCAGTATTCGCGCCGCTGATCGGCTGTCTCGCCGCCGCGCTGTTCGCCTGGAAAGACGATGAAGAAGGTCACGGCCCTGCACAGGTACTGACCTGTGGTCTGATGGTTATTGCCGCGATCATGTCTGGTTTGCTGTTCTACAAAATCAACATCGCCGCAACCATGGCGCCCAAGACGATCGTGCTGTTCAACTGGATATCGTCCGGCACGCTGAACCTGAACTGGTCGCTAAAATTTGACCAGTTGTCGGCCGTGATGGTGCTGGTGGTTAACTTTGTTTCCTGCGCCGTGCACATTTATTCTGTCGGGTACATGCATCATGACAAGCGCCGCGCGCTGTTCCAATGCTATCTCAGCCTGTTTACCTTTGCGATGCTCATGCTGGTCACTTCGGCCAACTTCGTCCAGCTGTTCTTTGGCTGGGAAGGGGTGGGGGTTGCATCGTACCTGCTGATCGGCTTCTGGCATCATAAAGACAGCGCCAACCGCGCCGCGATCAAGGCCTTCGTCGTCAACCGCATTGGCGATTTCGGTCTCGCGCTTGGCATCTTTGCCGTGTTTATGGTGTTTGGTTCGCTGGATTTTGACAAAGTATTCGCGGCCGTTCCCGCGACCAACGATGTGGTGGTTGAATTCCTCGGACAGCAATTCAATGCCATCACGCTGATCGGCTTTCTGCTGTTCGTCGGCGCGATGGGTAAATCTGCGCAGTTGGGTCTGCACACATGGCTTCCCGACGCGATGGAGGGCCCTACGCCCGTTTCGGCGCTTATTCACGCCGCGACCATGGTGACGGCAGGGGTGTTCCTTGTCGCGCGCATGTCGCCAATCTATGAATATGCGCCGCTTGCGCGCGAATTCATCACCGTTATCGGCGCGCTGACCGCGCTTGTGGCGGCGACTATTGCGATCACTCAGTTCGACATCAAGCGCGTCATCGCTTATTCGACCATGAGCCAGTTGGGCTATATGTTCTTTGCGGCAGGCGTTTCGGCCTATAGCGCGGCGATGTTCCATTTGTTCACGCACGCGTTTTTCAAGGCGTTGCTGTTCTTGGGTGCCGGTTCGGTTATCCACGCGATGTCGGACGAACAGGACATGCGCCGCATGGGTGGCATTTATAAACTGATCCCGTTCACCTATGTGGTGATGTGGATCGGCAGCCTTGCGCTCGCGGGCGTTCCGCCTTTCGCGGGCTTCTTCTCGAAAGATACGATCCTGGAGGCAAACTTCGCCGCGCATAGCCAAGTCGGTCTTTTTGCCTATTGGTGTGGCATCACGGCGGCATTCCTGACGGCGTTCTATTCATGGCGTCTGATTTTCATGACGTTCCACGGTACGCCACGTGCGGATGAAAAAGTCATGGCGCATGTCCATGAATCGCCGAAGATCATGACCATCCCCCTCGCTTTCCTTGCGGCTGGCGCGCTTGGTGCCGGTGCTCTCGCGATTTTCTTCGTGGGCGAGTCACGCGGATCGTTCTGGGGCAATTCGATTTTCGTGCTGGAACAAAATGACGTTCTGGAGCGGATCCACCACATTCCTCAATGGGCGAAATTACTCCCCACGGGTGTGGGCATCGCGGGTATCCTTCTGGCCTTCCTGTTCTATGTCCGCAAGCGCCATATGCCGGCGATGATGGCGGGCATGTTCAGCGGCATCCACAACTTCTTCTTCCGCAAATGGTATTTCGACGAACTGTATGACCGCATCGCCGTAATCCCTTCCTTCTTCCTCGGTAACAAGCTGTGGAAAACGGGCGACGGCGCGATCATCGATGGCTTCGGGCCCGACGGCGTAGCGTCGACGGTAAAAGCGGGCTCCGACAAGGCGCATGCTTTGCAGAGCGGATATATCTTCCATTACGCCTTTGCCATGATCATCGGCGTGGTCGCCATCATAACCGCTTACGTCTTCTATGCTCACAGGCAGGGGTTCTAACCGATGATTTCCTTCCCCATTCTTTCCCTGCTCGTCTTCCTGCCATTAGCGGGCGTGCTTTTCCTGCTCTTCGTGCGCGGCGACGCGGAAACGGTCGCGCGTAATTCGCGCAACACGGCGCTGCTGACATCCCTGTTTACCTTCGGCTTGTCGATATACATGTATATGGGCTTTGACGGCACGTCGGCGGAGCTTCAATTCGTCGAGAAGCTGCCGTGGCTTCCGGGGCTCAACATCAATTATAAAGTTGGCGTGGACGGCATTTCGATCTTCTTCGTCCTGCTGTCGACCTTCCTGACGCCGATCTGCATTCTTGCGAGCTGGGAATCAATCGAGCATCGCGTGAAGGAATACATGATTTCCTTCCTGCTGCTGGAAACCATGATGCTCGGCATGTTCTGTGCAGTTGACCTCATGCTGTTCTACATCTTCTTCGAAGGTGTGCTGATCCCGATGTTCGTGATCATCGGCGTCTGGGGCGGGAAGCGCCGCGTTTATTCGGCGTTCAAATTCTTCCTGTATACGCTTCTCGGATCGGTCTTGATGCTGCTTGCGATCCTGTACCTCTATAACACCTATGGCACGACCGATATTCCTGAACTGTCGAACCTTGCAATCCCCGCCAATGTGCAGAAATGGCTCTGGCTGGCCTTCCTCGCGTCCTTCGCTGTCAAGGTTCCGATGTGGCCGGTGCATACCTGGTTACCAGACGCGCACGTCGAAGCCCCTACGGCGGGTTCGGTCATTCTGGCGGGCGTTTTGCTCAAAATGGGCGGCTACGGTTTCCTGCGGCTGTCGCTGCCGGTATTCCCCGATGCATCCGTCTATTACGCGCCTTGGATTTTCGGCTTCAGTGTGATTGCCGTTATCTACACCTCGCTCGTTGCACTGGCGCAGGAAGACATGAAGAAGCTGATTGCTTATTCATCTGTCGCGCATATGGGATTCGTCACCATCGGTATTTTTGCCATGAACCAGAACGGCTTCGATGGCGCGATGTTCCAGATGTTGTCGCATGGCGTGGTCTCGGCCGCGCTGTTCCTCTGCGTCGGCGTCATCTATGACCGCCTCCACACGCGTGAGATTGTGCCGAAATATGCGACCATCTTCATGGTGTTCATGCTGGCCTCAGTCGGCCTGCCGGGCACTAGCGGATTTATCGGCGAATTCCTCGTGCTCTTGGGTGCGTATCAGGTCAACACGACTGTGACGGCTCTCGCAGCGACTGGCGTGGTTCTGGGTGCGGCCTATATGCTTTACCTCTACAAGCGCGTCGTGTTTGGCGAACTCGTCAAATCCGACGTCAAGGCGATGAAGGATGTCGATGGCCGCGAGATTGCGATTTTCCTGCCCATGATCGGACTTGTGTTCTGGATGGGTATCTATCCGTCAAGCTTCACCGCGCCCATGGCGCCGGCGCTTGGAAAAGTGCTTGAACGCGTCGCACCTGCACGTCAGGCGTTGCTGGAGGCGCGCGCCCCCGCAGCCGCCGAGAAAAAAGCGGAAGAGGCTGCGAAAACCGCCGAAGAACAGCCTGCCGTGACCACGGAACCGGAAGCGGCACCTGCCGAAGCGGAACCCGCGAAGGAACCGGAAAAAACGGAAGAAGAGCCCAAGAAGAAAAAGGGAAAGAAACATAAATGATACCGTTCATCGCCCCGGATTTGATGCCGGCTTTCCCCGAAATCTCGCTCGCCATACTGGCGCTGATGCTCCTGATGTTTGGCGTGTCGCGAAAGGAAGAGCCGTTTCAGGCTGTTTCTAACCTGTCTATTTTTGCATTGCTGGCTGTCGGCGCGATGATCTGCCGCTATTGCGGCGAGACAGTGACGACTTTCAACGGCATGTTCATTTCCGACAGCTTTGGCGGCTTTATGAAGATGCTGGTGATCGCGGGCTCCGCCGTTTCCATCCTCATGGCGGCAAAATATGCCGAACGCCAGCGCATCATGCGCTTCGAGTACCCGATCCTGATACTTTTCGCGACGCTCGGGATGCTGCTGATGATTTCGGCGAATGACCTGATCTCGCTCTATATGGGCCTCGAAATGCAGAGCTTGCCGCTCTACGTCCTCGCTGCCATACAACGTGACAGCATCAAGTCGACCGAAGGCGGCCTGAAGTACTTTGTCCTTGGCGCACTGTCATCGGGCATGCTGCTGTATGGCGCGTCACTGCTATACGGTTATACCGGTGTCACCAACTTCGATAAAATGGCGACGATCCTTGCGGCTTCAGCGCCGCTCAGCCTTGGCGTCATCGTCGGTATGGTAATGCTCATTTCCGGTCTTGCCTTCAAAATCTCCGCCGTTCCATTTCATATGTGGACGCCGGACGTTTACGAAGGCGCGCCGACTTCCGTCACCGCCTTCTTCGCCATCGCACCGAAAATCGCCGCGCTCGCGCTGCTGACCCGTGTATTTATGGGGCCTTTTGGCAGCATGGTTGCAGAATGGCAGCAGATCGTGGTGGTGCTCGCCATAGCCTCCATGGTATTGGGTTCGGTCGCTGCTATCGGCCAGACGAACATCAAGCGCCTTCTCGCTTACAGTTCAATCGGTAACATGGGTTATGCGCTTGTCGGCCTTGCTTCCGCCAGCGCCGAAGGCGTGAAGGCCGTCATGATTTTCTCCGCAATCTACATGGTCATGACGATCGGCACTTTCGCGATTGTCCTGATGATGAAGCAGCGTGAACGCATGCTGGAGGAAATCGCCGACCTGTCCGGTCTCGGTGTGCGGCAACCTATGCTGGCGCTTGCGATGACGGTCATGATGTTCTCCATGGCGGGCATTCCGCCGCTCGCGGGCTTTTTCGGCAAGCTGTTCGTATTCCAGGCAGCAGTAGCGCAGGGGCTTTACTGGCTCGCCGTCATCGGCGTCATCACATCGGTCATCGCGGCGTACTACTACCTGCGCATCATCAAAGTCATGTATTTCGAGGAAGCGGGCGACGAAAGCCTCGATCCCGCAACCGATGTGCGCCTGAACGTGCTGGCGGGCGTGTCGACCGTCGCCATGCTGCTGTTTATTGCGCTGCCCGGCCCGCTGCTGGCTTCGGCGGATGCGGCGGCGAAATCCATCGCGATTTTCAAGCCTAAATGACCTACAAGCCGCAACTACCGCCTGCCTTCAACCTGATCGAACTGCCCACTGTTGGCAGCACCAACGATCACGCGAAGCAACTGGCGCGCAGCGGCTATCCCGCTTTCACCGCTGTCTGGTCGCATGAACAAACGGCAGGGAAGGGGCGTCAGGGTAATAGCTGGACCTCTGTACCCGGAAATCTTTACTTGAGTATCTTGCTACGACCGGCTGCTACGCCAGCACAAAACGGGCAGCTGTCGTTCCTCGCCGCCGTCGCACTTGCCGAAACGGTAAAGGAAATGATGGCGAAACCGGGCATGATCGCGCTGAAATGGCCGAACGACCTGCTTCTGAACGGCAAGAAAGCCGCCGGCATTT
>JAQSWE010000037.1 GCA_029266795.1 Alphaproteobacteria bacterium
GGGCTTTGGTACTATTATACCCGTATGCCGCAGAAATCAAATGCTAAGGTATGATATGGCCAAGACACCAGACAAAAAACCGCCCAATTTCTGGCATGTGGGGGATCAATTCCTTCACGATTTACCGGAAATCGCCGATGCGATAAAGGCGCTGGTCAAAAAATACCCTGAATTCAAGACCGCGATGCAGAAAATCGGCAAGCTGCCGTGGAAAAAGCAGACGGAGGGATTCGAGGGGCTGGTGAACATCATCATCGGCCAGCAGGTATCGGTCGCGGCCGCCGCCCATATCGTCGCGCGCCTGCGCCCCCTGATGGATGAATTCACCCCTGAAAATTTCCTGCAGCTGACGGAGGATAAATTGCGCGAGATCGGGTTTTCGCGGCAGAAGGTCAGCTACAGCCGCGATATCGCCAAGCGCATGATCAGCGGCGAGTTCGACCCAGAACGCCTGCGCGACATGGACACCGACGAAGCCTTGGACGAATTGACATCGTTGAAGGGCATCGGCATCTGGAGCGCGGAGATTTACCTGATGTTCTGCCTCGGCAAGCCCGATGTCTGGCCCGCCGACGATATCGGGCTGCAGAACGGGCTGCAGCGGTTCAACGGATACAAACAGCGTCCCGACGCGGAACGCACGCGCGAAGTCGGCGAGAAATGGGCGCCCTACCGCTCCGCCGCCGCCCTCATCATTTGGAAAGCTTGAACAGGAAATAAAAACATCATGGCTAAAAAGAATACCGCCGTTGCCCGCCCCTCCCGCGAAGAAGCCGAAGCCGCGATTACCACGCTCATCAAATGGATCGGCGAAGATCCGGCGCGGGAAGGCTTAAAGGAAACGCCGCGCCGCGTCGTGAAGGCATTCGAGGAATATTTCAAGGGCTACAACATCACGCCCGAAGAAATCCTCAGCAAGTCATTCAGCGAAGACATGGGCGGCTACAACGAACCCGTGCTGATCCGCGATATCGAGGTTGAATCGCGCTGCGAACACCATATGGCCCCCTTCATCGGCCGTGCGCATGTGGCGTATATCCCGAACGGAAAAGTGCTGGGCCTGTCGAAAATCGCGCGCGTTGTCGATATGTATGCGCACCGGATGCAGGTGCAGGAGCGCCTGACCTCCGAAATCGCGCTCGCCATCGAGAAATACGCCAAGCCGAGAGGCGTGGCGGTATTTATCGAGGCGGAACATTTCTGCATGAAAGTCCGCGGCGCGCATCAAGGCCATTCCGAAACGGTTACGACGCGATTCCTCGGTGCGTATAAAACCGACGCCCAGCTGCGCAACCAGTTCTTTGCGAGCATCCGGAAGTAATCAGATCGCGCGCGGCTTCGGCTTTTGCTGGGCAACAGGCTGCACCGTATTCTGGTTCGCCGCCTGCAGATACGCCGTCACATCGCCGAGCGTGGGGAATTTCGCCGCGAAGAATTTCGCGTCGGTATTGCCCGTCATCAGCACATCGGTCAAGCGCTCCAGGTCTTTTGCCGGAACTTGACCGTCATAGGCATTCACGATAATACCCGCCACATCCGCGGCGAAATCCATCAGCCGTCCGGTGCCGAACGTGACATCCATGAACTTGCCGCCGTTATCGACGACAGCGGCGCGCGAATTCACGAATAGCGCGGAATCTTGTTTCGGGTTGCCGGTGAAGCCGTAATCTTTCAGCAACGCATCGAACTGATCCGCCGCTTTGCCGTCGGGAATCAGTGCAGCCGTCAGCAGGATCGACATCAATGGCTGGTCGACGCCGCTATCCGCGCCGCGCACTTCCAAGCGCTTGCCGACCACCGCGGTCGTTTCATCGCGCAGGTTGGCGATTTTAACGTCGTTATAGAGGAAGCTTTCGGCAAGCTCGTAATTCGATTGCGTGTTCAGCCCGCGCTCGATCAGTTTTTCGAAAGTAAGAATGTCGTCTTTGGTCGAGGAAATCACACTACCGTCTTCCGCATAGGCGAAGTGCATCGGCGCTTTAAATACGGCAGCAATGTGGTTGCGGATGAGTTCTTCGCCATTCGACGCATTCAGGAACGCGGGCGACACACCGCCCGCATCGCCATAGCCGAGGTAATATTTCGCGCGCGGGATGTAATCGAGCCGTGCGTCTTCATTCACAACGAAACCGCTCGATGAATTGGTCGCCGCCATCAACAACGGCGACAGCGCATAGGCGCGGTACATCATGCGGAACATCTGGTCGTTATTCTCGGGGCTGAAGCTGGTCTGCACGCTCGATGTCAGCATGGGCAAGCGCAGCGTATTCTCATCGAAAATTTCCTGCATCGCTTTCAGGCTGGCCTGCAACCGCTCGCGGCTGACCATGTTGCCAAGTGCCTCTTCCTTCGTCGTCGTCGGCACGATGGAAAACGGAGAGCGCGTGAAGCCTGCATCCGTGATCGCCGCGTCGAAAATGGCGACATCTGTCTTCATCTGGCTGATCAGTTTCAGTTTGTCTTTCAAATCGAACGGCGGGCCTGCATATTCGACCACGCCCGACGGCTCCAGCTGCGCATCGAAACCTTTTTGTTTCAGGCGTTCCTGCAAATCCTGCATTTCATCGGCCTTGGGCAGCGCGGGCTTGAACGCGCCCGGCTTCATCAGCGGCATTTCGACTTCGACGCCGATCTTGTTGGCGAATGCGGCGGGCGGCGGCGTGTAAAGCGCGAGCGCTTCTGCGAGCGTGGAAATCTTGGTCGATTTGTTTTTCTGTACGTCGGTCATCGTGAAAATCCTTTATAGGCCCATTCTGCATCGGGGCGGCGGCGGTATTCGGTTCTTTGAAGGCTGGGCGGGCATCAAATGGCCCGCGAAATGACAAATACTGGCTAGTGCCAGTGATGATGATGCAGAGCGGAGATGTTTTTCACGCGGTTTGTCATGACAGTGACTATGACCGATTCCGTATGATTCTGTCAATGTAATTTTATGACGCGCCTTGTTTTTGCTCAAGAAAAACCCGCCACGGCAGCAAGGAGCCGTGGCGGGCTGAAGGCTGCACAGTGAAAACCTTACGCCGCGTTTTTCGGCGCGGGGGCTTTGGGCGTCGGCAGCGGCTTGACAACCGTCGCCTGCAGATCGCGCGTCACATCGGCGAGTGTCTTGTATTTTGCTGCGTTCAGTTTTGCATCCGAGTCACCGGTCAGCAAAACTTCCGCGAGTTTCGACACTTCCGCCTGCACGGCGCGATCACGCTCGTAATGCGCAATCACCAGCCCCGCCACATCCGCCGCGAAATCGCGCAAGCTACCGTTGCCGAAAGGCACATTCATGAAACGCCCTTTATGCTCGACCGCGTTTTTGCGCGCGGCCTGCAGCAATGCCGCATCCTGTTTCGGGTTGCCGGTGAAGCCGTAATCCTTCAGCAGATTGTCGAATTTCTGCGCGGTGATGCTGTCGGGGATCAGCGCCGTTGTCAGCAGCAAAGTCGATGCCGGCTGGTGCACGCCTGAATCCGCGGCGCGGATTTCGACGCGCTTGCCGACGACCTGGCCTTCAGAATCGCGCACGTTGGCGATTTTGATGTCGTTATACAGGAACGTTTCCGCCAGCTCGTAGTTCGTCAGCGTGTTCAGGCCGAGATCGATCAACTTGCGGAAGGTCAGCACGTTGTCTTTCGTTGAGCGCAGCAGGCTGCCGTCTTCGCGATACGCGAAGAACATCGGGGTGTCGAACACTTCGCGGATATGGTTGCGGATGAACTGTTCGGGCGTTTCCGATTTCAGGAAAGCCGCCGAAATGCCGCCCGCCGTGCCGTAATCTTCATAGTATTTCGTGCGCAGATGCACATCATCTCGGCGTAGATCGTCATTCACGGCAAAGCCGGACGAGCTGTTCATGGCGGCCACGATCAGCGGCGTCAGCGCATAGCCGCGATAGGCCATGCGGAACATTTCTTCATCCGATTTCGGGCTGAAGCTGGTCTGAACGCCCGTGGTAAGCAGCGGTACGTTGGACAGGCCGGGCGGATACACCTCCGCCAACACAGCGAGCGATGCCTCGAGACGTTCGCGGGAGACTTTGTTATCCAGCGCGTCCTGCGGCGTGGTGGTCGGCAGGATGGCGAAGGGCGCGCGGGCATAGCCATGCTCGCCGATCACTTTTTCGAATGTCGCAATATCGGATTTCGACTGCACGATCAGTTTCGCCACATCGCGCACATCGACAGGGGGGCTCGCATATTCCAGCACACCGGCGGGCTCCAGTTGCGCGTCGTATCCGGCATCTTTCAAAATCTTGTGCATCTGCGCCATGGTCGCGGGCGGGGGGATATCGGGCTTCTGCGCGCCGGGGCGGTAGAGCGGCATTTCCACTTCCAGCCCCACCTTGCCGTGGAAACCGGCGGGCGGCGGCGCATACAGGGCGCGGGCCTGCTCTTCGGACTGGATAAGGGTGTGCTTGTCTTTTTTGACGTCGGTCATGATTACGTGTCCTTTGGCCTTCGGTTCGCGAAGGGGATGGTATTTCGGTTATCTGGGGATTGCGGGGCTTTAGTCCCCAAGTACAAATGATATGGCGGGCTTATCCGCCAAAATAGGCGTAAGCAAAATAGGTCACAGCGATTTGCGACACGGTTTTCATGACAAGCAGGATGCCATAACAAATCACATTCCGTCAAATACTGGCGGAGTGGTTTTGTTGCGATGAATCGGGGGCGGGCGAAATTAAATTATCAGCGTTACGGCATGAACTGTTCTTTGATCATCCGCTCGTCGAGGTTCATTTCGGGATCGAAGAGCAGGGAAATTTCGACGCTCGTATCCTGCCAGACCTCGACCGTTTCGACGTCGCGGATTTCGGTGAAGTCGGCGACGGCGGAGACGGGGCGGTTGCGGGCTTCCATGATGGTGAGTTTCAGGCGCACGTTCTGCGGGAGCAGCGCGCCCCGCCAGCGGCGTGGGCGGAAGGCGCTGATGGGCGTCAGCGCAAGGATGCCGGCGGAGAGCGGAATGATCGGGCCATGAGCGGAGAGGTTGTATGCGGTGGAGCCTGCGGGCGTGGAGAAAATAATACCGTCGCAGATGAGCTCATCCAGCCGCACCACGCCGTCGATGGTGACCTTCAGCTTCGCCGCCTGCCGGGTTTCGCGAAGCAGCGAGACTTCGTTGATCGCAAGCGCATCCTGTGCGCCGCCATTCATCGTCGTCACTTTCATGCGCAGCGGGTTGAGCTTGACGATCTGCGCGCGTTCCAGCCGCTGCATAAGATTTTTATCTGAATATTCATTGAGCAAAAACCCGACCGAACCGCGGTTCATGCCATAGACGGGTTTCTTCAAGCGCAGGCCTTCATGCAGCGCGCGCAGCATCGACCCGTCGCCGCCCAGCGCGACAATCACATCGGCGTCTTCGATCGGCGTATGGCCATAGGCCGCCGACAGTTTTGCCCGCGCTTCCTGCGCGCCATGGGTTTCGGCGGCGAAGAAACAGGTTTTCATTTTTTATGCTTTCTGGCGGTCGAGGTCTTCGACCGAGCTGCAGAGATCATGCACGACGGAGGTGATCAGGCTTTCGTCATCCCCTTCCGCCATCACGCGGATCAGCGGCTCTGTCCCCGATTTGCGGATCAGCAAACGGCCGCCGGAACCAAGGCGCGTTTCCGCGTTGCGGATCGCATCCTGCAGGAATTGGTTATCGAGCGAGATCGCGGCATTTTTATAGCGCACGTTTTTCAGCAGTTGCGGCACGGGGGAGAAGACGCGGCAGGCTTCGCTGACCGGCTTGTCCTGCTGCTGCAATACCGCCAGCACCTGAAGCGCGGCGATCAGCCCGTCGCCCGTCGTGCCGTAATCGCCGAGGATGATATGCCCCGATTGTTCGCCGCCCAGGTTGTAATCATTCGTGCGCATATGGTCGACCACGTAACGGTCGCCGACCGGCATCCGCTTCAGCGCGAGCGACAATGTTTTCAGGAAACGCTCGAAGCCGAGATTCGACATTACGGTTGCCACGACCCCGTCGCCCTTCAGCTGGCCCGACTGGTGCCAGGCGCGGGCGATGAGCGCCATGATCTGGTCGCCGTCGATCACCTTGCCGTTTTCGTCGCACATGATCAGGCGGTCGGCGTCGCCGTCGAGCGCGATGCCCAGATGCGCGCCATGCTTCACCACGGCGGCCTGCATTTCTTCCGGATGCGTCGCGCCGCAGTTTTTGTTGATGTTCGTGCCATCGGGCGAGACGCCGAGCGGAATGACATCCGCGCCCAATTCCCACAGCACGCGGGGCGCGACCTTGTACGCAGCGCCATGCGCGCAATCGACGACGATTTTCAACCCGTCAAGGCGCAAGCCTTTCGGGAACGTGTTTTTCACGAATTCGATATAGCGGCCGCGTTCGTCATCGAGGCGGCTCGCGCGCCCCAACTCCGTCGGGCCGACGCGCAGTTGCGACAGGTCTGAATCCAGACGCGCCTCGATCGCGAGTTCGATATCATCGGTCAGCTTGTAGCCATCCGCGCCGAAAAATTTGATGCCGTTATCCTGATACGGGTTGTGCGAGGCGGAGATCATCACGCCCAGATCGCAGCGCAAGCTGCGCGTTAGCATTGCAACTGCCGGCGTCGGCATGGGGCCGAGCAGCATCACATCCATGCCCATCGAAATAAATCCGGCGGTGAGTGCAGGTTCCAGCAGGTAACCGGAGAGGCGCGTGTCTTTCCCGATCACCACGCGGTGGCGGTGATTGCCGCGGCGCAGTTCGGCGGCCGTGGCCATGGCCACTTTCGTCATCGTTTCCACCGTGATGGGTTCGATATTGGCTTTGCCACGAATGCCGTCGGTGCCGAAAAATTTGCGTGTCATGTTGTTCTAAGTCTCCTGCTGTCCCCAAGTTACAGAATCGCATGAGCCAAGCCAAGGAACGAAGCCACCTCAGTTTTCATAAATTTGCCGCAAAGCCGTTGAAAGCGGTCACTTTTTCTGACGCTTCGTTACATGGCGTCATATCCTCTGGAAAACACCGTGCGGGCAGGGTATAAATCGGGACATCCCTATTATGAATACAAACCCCTTGAGGTCGCCATGGCGGAAAACAACGGACAGGTACTTTTTGAACTGACGGGCGAGTCACTCTCCGCCGCGCTGCGCCTCGAATGGGAAATCCGGAAAGAACTGGAAACCGTCACGCCGAAACAGTCGGGGAATATGGGCGAGATCCGCGACAGCTGGAACGCGTTCTACACCAACCTTGAAAAACGCCTGCAGAACGAAGCACCGGAATTGCTGGCGGCGACCGGATTGAGCGCGCCGTCGGTGCAGGTCAATCACGGCAAGGACACCTGGCCGCGCGCCTATGAACATTTCCCACAGATTTTTTCGTCGCCGGAGCGCACACCGCGCTATTTCATGTACGCGCCGGTCGATTACAAAGGCGACCACTTCACGCCGCAGGATGGCAGGCCGATCACCGGCAAGGAAGAAGCGCAAATCGGCGACCTGCTGTTCGCGGGCGGCTGGCTGGGCAATGCGCCGCTGGTGACGAAGGAAAAATCCGGCACCACTCTGCCCGTCGATTACAACCCCGGCGCCAATCCGTGGCTGCAGGAAGACCTGAAGAAAACACATACGCAGCGCGTGTTCGTGGCAGGCGGCGAGAGCCTTGAGGCGGTTGTCGATATGCGCCGCCGCGAAAAAGAATTCAGCGCCGCAGCAGATGCGGTGCGCGAAGAAGTAATTCGTCTTGCATCCTTTGAACTGCCCAAACTGCTGGAAAAGCTGCCCGCCGGCGAAGGGCTGCGCATCGGCGTGAATTACAGCTATGGCGGCGGCATCAAAACCGTCGAAATGCAGTTGAGCATCCGCATGGACGGCAAAGTGAATTTCATGGATGGCGGCAAAGCGGTGAAGCTGGAATCCACCGATGCCTATACGCTTAAAAAATCGCACGGCAACGAATACACCGTCAAACCGCGCCGCGACACGGAAGCGGGTAAAAAACTGGCGGATCTTCTAGACGCGGTGCCGAAGCACCCGACGCTGGCGGATTATCCTGTGCTGCACGCGAATTTCAAGCACACCCCCGGCCAGTTCGACCGCGCGCTCGGCATCAACGGCGTTGTGCCCTTCGCCCGCGATGTCGGGGGCCGCACGGTGCTGGTCTATAACACCGACAAGGACGCGGGCGGCGATTTCACCCCGCCGGGCGCGAAACCGATCCATGCCGCCGTGTACAACTGGCTGCTTTCCGACGACAGCGACCGCAACATGGGCGTCACCCCGCCCCCGATGCCGAAAGAAATTGCCCGCGCGCTCGACTTCGCAAAACCGAAAACCCCGCCGGCCCCGAAGCCCTGATCTTTCCGGTTGGTCTTACTTTTATCCACGATGTTCAATAACCGTATTATTTTCACGATAACACGGAATTGCGTTTTTGGCAACTAATTGTTGCTATGTTCTTGATAGGCCTAAATTAAAATAAGAAAAATGTAACCCCGGGGAAGGCCGGGGTTACAGGAAAGATTATGGCGTCAGCTTCTTCTTCTCGAAGCCCGTCACGCTCGACGGTTCGGAAACACCGCCGCGTTTGCGGAGTTCTTCGAGCGCCTGTTCGATCGGCGCTTTGTCCCCGATCGCATCGAACCCGCGCGTTTCCACCGTTTCGGCATTGGATTCCAGGTTGCGGTACAGCGTCGTTTTCTCCCGCGCGGAGAAATTGAAAATTTCGGTGATGCGGTAGCCGATCGCCTCTTCCACCGCCACATGCGCGATACGCTCGCCCGGCAGCTTGCGCCAGGCGTCGGACAGCGGCGCGGCCTCCGCGACTGCTGCGGGTGCAGCCTCGGGATCCAGCGCCGGCACTAGGCGCATCCGCGCGGGCGCGTAAGGCTTCAGCAGGTCGGCGACTTCGTGATGGTTGTTCTTCTGCGCGAGCGAGAGCGGCGAGCGGTTGTTGAAATTTTTTGCATTCGCATCCAGCCCCTTTTCGATCAGGAAGGCGACAAGGTCGGGATAGCCGGATTCCGCCGCCGTATGCAGCGCGGTGTTGCCTTCGCGGTCGCGCTGCTCCAGCAGCTTCGGGTTTTTCTCCAGCAGGTATGACGCGATTTCGACACTGCCCTTGCGCGCGGCGACCTGCAAAACCGTGCCGTTGTATTTATTTGCGACCGTCACCGCCGCGCCCGCCTCGACCAGCGTCTGCACGGCGGCCAGGTTGCCGCGATTGACGGCGAACCACAGGAAGCTGCGGCCGTAATCGTCTTCGTGATCGGGATCGACGCCTTGCGCCAGCACTTCCTTCATCCGTGCGATGTCGCCGTCGGTAATGGCGGTGTACAGTTTTGATTTTTTGAACATCATGGCGTGGGGCCTTTCGGAGAATCCTTGGGCGGCGGCGGCTGCAGCAGGCGCGGCAGCTTTTTCGTCTTGTCGCTGAATTCGGCATCGTGCTTGCCGCCCAGTGCCTGCAGCGCATCGCGTGCTTCGTCCAGCTGCCGCTGGTCGGTCAATTTCGCAAAGGGCGTGGTTTCCACATGGTCGGCCTTGGTCTTGAGGTTATTCACGATACGAATGCGCTCGCCCGCCGCGAAGTTGAATACATCGGTGATTTTATAGCCGACACCGCCGACATCGCAGACTTTGGCGACCGTGTCGGGGTTCAATAGTTTCCAGTCACCTTCGGCTTGCGCAACCGGCGCAGCCACGGGTGCTTGTGGCGCTGCGGCGGGAAGAGGCTTTTTATACGCCTCCAGCAATTCGACCACGGCAGCATGTTTGCCCTGATAGGCGAAACCGACCGCTTTCTTCCCATTCGCGCCGGTCAGCGCGGGATCAAATCCATGCGCCAGCAGTGTCTTCACGATTTCCACATGACCGCCCGCCGCGGCCAGATGCAGCGCGGTGTTGCGGTTATTGTCGATGCGGTTGATCAGCGCCTTGTCGTATTTGTCGCCCTCCAGCAGCAGGTCGACAATCTTCTGGTGGCCGTTCGCCGCCGCCACATGCAGCAGCGTCTGCCAGATGCCGGTCGTCATTTCTTCATGATGGTGCTGGCCGAAAGGGTCGGCTCCGCGCGATACCAGCAGCTCGACGATTTCCGTGCGCCCCAGATAGACCGCCATCAGCAGCGGGCCTTCGCCGTCCCAGTAACTGGTATTGGCGTTATAGCCGCGGTCGAGCAGCCGCGTGACCGATTTGATGTCGTTGTTGCGCACCGCGTTCAGGATTTTGCCCTTTTGCGTGAAAGCCACGGCTTATCGCCCTCCGGTCGAGGGGTGCAGGCAAATGCAGGCGAGATTGTTTCTCATGGCCGGCCTTCGGAACAACGATTTGAACGAGGTTTATTTTTAGGCCAGAAGCAAGTTGCCGTCAATTCTGGGAAATTGACGGATTGTTGCGTTTTGATTTACATATTGATTAAAACTTGCCGAGCAGCGCAGCTTTGCGTTCCCTTTCCGGGAATTTTTCGATGGCGTAGCGGAGCATCGTGCGGGGCATTCTGGCGTAGTGTTTTTTCAAAAATGCCTTCAGGCGTTTCATGTCTTTCTTGCCCGCTTCGCGCAGCATCCAGCCGGTGGCCTTGTGCATCAGGTCTTCGCGGTCGTCGAGCAATAATTCGGACAGCGCATAGACATCGTCCAGCTGGCCGTTGCGGATGAAGTGCCATGTCGTCACGATAGCGATGCGGCGGTCCCACAATGATTTGGCCTTCGCCATTTTGTACAAAACTTTGCGGTCGCGTTCCCACAAATACGGCCCGACGATATAGGGCGCGCTGTCGTCGACGCCGTTCCATTGGCGGATGCCGTGGCGGTTGGCCATGTAGAATTTATAGACGGCGGTGCGCTGCTTTTCGTCGCCCCTGGTGAATTGCAGCCGCAAAATGGAATGCGCGAGCGAGCGTTCTTCCTGAATATGCGAATGCATGAGCGGTTTGATGTCGGTGAAAGGAAGTTCACGGAATTCCTTGGCCACGCCGCGCATCAGCGCGGAGGTGACACCGAGGAATTCATCACCCGCGAGGTCCTTGAAAAAGCCGGCATAGGTTTTCGCCTTTACGGCATTCGCGTGTTTGCGCAATGCGGTGCGGGCCTTGGCAAGCGTCATAGGTTAGAGCCCTTAGCTGGCGCGCGGTTCCGGATTGCCGAGATCGACGCCGCCGGCGGCAGGAACGGAGCCGGATTTCTGGCGTTTCTTGCGCTCGGCGGCTTCTTCCTCGTTCGTGACGCGGTTCAGCGGTTCGCCGCGCAGGATCTTCGGAATTTCTTCGCCGTTCAGCGTCTCGTATTCGATGAGGGCTTTGGCGAGCATATGCAGCTCATGCAGATTATCCTGCAGGCATTTGCGCGCGCGGTCATAGCCGTCGACCACGATGCGTTTCACTTCGGCATCGACTTTCGCGGCCGTATCGCCGGAAATGCCCTTGCCGCCGCCGACCGAATAGCCCTGGAACACTTCATCGCGTTCCGTGCCGTAATGGATCGGGCCGAGGCTTTCGGACATGCCCCATTCGGTCACCATGCGGTGCGCCATGTTGGTGGCCATTTTAATGTCCGACGATGCGCCGGTCGTGACTTTGCCTTCGCCGAAGATGATCTCCTCCGCGATGCGCCCGCCCATGGCGACAGCGAGGTCCGCCAGCAGCTTTTCGCGGCTCATCGACAAACGGTCGCCTTCCGGCAGGCGCATGACCATGCCGAGCGCGCGGCCGCGCGGGATGATGGTAGCCTTGTGGATGGGGTCGGAGGCCGGTTCGTGCAGGGCGACGATTGCGTGGCCCGCTTCATGATAGGCGGTCAGTTTCTTTTCTTCTTCCGACATCGCCATCGATTTGCGCTCCGCGCCCATCATGACTTTGTCTTTCGCGTCTTCCAGTTCCTGCATGCCGACGACGCGCTTGCCGCGTCTAGCTGCCAGCAGCGCCGCTTCGTTGATCAGGTTGGCAAGGTCCGCGCCGGAGAAGCCGGGCGTGCCGCGCGCGATGATATGCGCGTTGACGTCATGCGCCAGCGGCACTTTGCGCATATGCACTTTCAGGATCTTTTCGCGGCCGTTCACGTCTGGGTTCGGCACCACAACCTGACGGTCGAAGCGGCCGGGACGGAGCAGCGCGGGGTCTAGCACGTCGGGGCGGTTGGTCGCGGCCACGAGGATCACGCCCTCGTTCGCTTCAAACCCGTCCATTTCGACGAGCAGCTGGTTGAGGGTCTGTTCGCGTTCATCGTTGCCGCCGCCGACGCCGGCACCGCGATGGCGGCCCACCGCATCGATCTCGTCGATGAAGACGATGCAGGGTGCGTTTTTCTTGCCTTGTTCGAACATGTCGCGCACGCGGGATGCGCCCACGCCGACGAACATTTCCACGAAGTC
>JAQSWE010000270.1 GCA_029266795.1 Alphaproteobacteria bacterium
CGGCAAAGGTGATGAAGGCGATAATGCCCTGCGACGCGAAATCACCGGCATAAGCGCCGATGCGCAACACGCCACCAAGTTCATCAGTGCTACGCGTGCCGATAATCATCTGGCCCAGGCCCTTCAGCGTCATCGTCGTGATGCGCCACGTCTCGCCCAGCGATGCCCCGATGGCAGAGAAGAAACCATGCTTCTGCATCTCGAATGCGGATTCGGGGCTGACGATACCCATCAGGCCGACTTCATGGCGGAAGCCGAAGCGGTCTTCCTTGACGACTTTACGCGGGGTGATGCTGAGCGTGACGGGATTTTTCTCGTCCCAGGTTGCCTTTTTCACGCCGGAGCCGTCTTCGACCATGCCGGTGTAATGAACAATAACGACTTCCATCGGCTTGCCGATATTCATGTCGGTAATAGGGCGAAGGTCTTGGAAGCGGTCGATAGCCTGGCCGTTCACGCTGATAATCTTGTCGTCGGGCTTGACGCCGGCATCAAAGGCAGCTGACGGCTCGACGATTTTGGCCGCAACGGGCGGCATGTAAGGCTGGCCCTGGAACATGAACAAGGTGGACAGAACCAAGATAGCAAAGATGTAGTTGATGGCCGGTCCTGCGAACACGATCGCGGCGCGTTTGTAGAGCGGCTGGGTAAAGAATGCGACTTTCTTTTCCTCTTCCGTGTAGGCGCGCACCTGCTCGCCCTCGGTCACGCCTTCGGCAGGCGCGGCGCTGGAGGGGTCGCTATCGCCGAACATCTGTACATAGCCGCCCAGCGGCACAGCGCAGATTTTCCAGCGCGTGCCATGCTTGTCGTTACGGCCCCAGATTTCAGGTCCGAAGCCGATCGAGAATTTCTCGATTTTAACGCCGCAGAGGCGCGCTATAATATAATGTCCCCACTCATGGATGAAGACGAGTACGGCCAGAACAAGGATAAACGGCCCACCGTAATCCCGAACGAACTCGAACGGAGTCGTCAGTAGCTTATTCAACATTTCCATGGATATCCCCCATCTGCCGCGGCCGGTTCGGCCTTTTCTTTCTATTTTAACGCCTGAATGGCGGTTGCCGCAATAGTTCGTGCTTCGGCATCCAGGGAAAAGATGTCATTAAGGTTTGATATGGCTTTGATTTTTATGGTTTGCAAGGCCTGCTCGGAAACTTTCTCGATGTCCGAAAACCGGAGCTCGCCAGCCAAAAAGGCCTCAACGGCAGCCTCGTTGGCCGCATTGAGCACCGTTGGGTATCCCAATCCGGCCTTTAGTGCTTGTCGCGCCAATTTTAAAGCATAAAATCTATTTATATCAATAGGTTCAAAGTTGAATTGAATGCTTTTAGTAAGATCAAGCTTTTCCCCCGTCGTATCGACGCGGGCGGGCCACGCCAAAGTGTGGGCGATCGGTGTCCGCATATCGGGCGCACCCATTTGAGACAGGATACTTCCATCAATATATTCAACCATTGAATGAACAAGCGACTGCGGATGGATCAGAACATCGATCTGCTCGGAAGGCAGATTAAATAAATACGCCGCCTCTATGACTTCCAACGATTTATTCATCATCGTGGCACTATCGACCGAGATTTTTGCGCCCATCGCCCAATTGGGGTGACGGATTGCTTCGGCGGGCGTCACGGTCGCGAGACTTTCGCGACTACGGCGCAGGAACGGACCGCCCGACGCGGTCAGGATGATGCGGCGGATGCCTTCACGCTGCTTATGGTCGAATACTTGAAAGACGGCGTTATGTTCACTGTCGACGGGTAGCAGCGTCGCGCCGGATTTGGCGACCGCCTCCATCATGAACGGCCCTGCACAAACGAGAGATTCCTTGTTCGCGAGAGCGACAGTTTTACCTTGGCCGATGGCGCGCAACGTGGCCTCGACGCCGGCAGCGCCGACTATAGCCGCCATGATCCAGTCGCTGGGCAGCTCGGCAGCCTCCAGCACGGCGGCCGAGCCCGCGGCGGCGCGGATGCCGGTTCCGGAAAGTGCTGCTTTAAGTTCGGCGTAATGGCTGTCATCGGCAACGACGGCGAGTTCGGCATTCAACGTCCGCGCCTGTTGCGCCAGCAGGGCAGCGTTTTTATTGGCGGTTAATGCGCGAACGTGAAACTTGGCGCGATGCCCCTGCAGCAGGTCAACGGTGCTTTTGCCGATCGAGCCTGTCGAGCCGAGGATCGTGACGCTGCGCGGCTGCGCCTGCGTACGAATGTCTGCCGCTTGGGGCATAGAATGGTTACCCCCCAACGACGCCCGTCAGAACGCCGAACAGCAGCGCCACAAGCAGCAAGGCGTCGATGCGGTCAAGGATGCCGCCATGACCCGGGATAAGTGTGCCGGTATCCTTGACGCCAAATTTGCGCTTGAAGATGGAGATGAAAAGGTCACCCACCTGACCGAACATCGCCATGATGAAGCCGAGCACGAAGTAACCTAACCAGCCCCAGTTGCCAATCGTATGGACCGAGAATTTTTCAAGCACGGGCGGGCAAGCCAGCAGGGCCGCCACGATACCTGCGCCGACGCTGGAGCCGAGGAAACCCGACCATGTCTTCTTGGGGCTGATCTTGGGCGCCAGTTTCGGCCCGCCAAAAGTGCGGCCCGTGAAATAAGCGCAAGAGTCGCTCGCCCAGACGATAAACAGCAGTGTAATCATATGAAACAGCCCCTGCATATCGCCATGCGCGTTGCGCAGCCAGATCATCATGATCATGGAAAAGCCGACATACAGCAGCCCGAATATCAGCAGCCCCGCCTTCGGGCCTTTTTTCGAGAAATTGTAGCAAAACACAAGGAAGCAGAGCGCGAGCAGGAAACAGAATGACGGCAGCGGGCTGTCGACCATACCGGCCGTCGCTGTCGCAACGCCAGTCGCGACTGCGGATGCATGTGCAAGATGACGCGGGGGATGAGCGTTATGAGTGACCATCCGCGACCATTCCCATGCGCCGATGCCGGCGCCGATTGCCATCATCACTGTAAAGGCGGGACCGCCCGCGTAAATGACAATGAGGACGATGGGGGCAAAAATCGCCACGGAACGGATGCGCGTCTTGAGGGAGCTGTCGATTTTGGCCGCCGTCATGTTCATTCCCCTGCTTTGCGCGACAAGCCGCCGTAGCGGCGGTCGCGACCGTTAAAGAAAGCAACCGCCTCCTCCATATCCTTACGCCCGAAATCAGGCCAAAGCGTATTGGTGAAGAACAGTTCGGCATAGGCCAGCTGCCACATCAGGAAGTTGCTGATGCGCGACTCACCGCTGGTGCGGATCATCAGGTCGGGATCGGGGATACCGCGCGTCATCAGGTAACGCGAAAAGAAATCCTCGTCGATTTTTTCGATATCCACTTCATCCGCTTTCGCAAGGCGCGCCAGTTCGCGGGCGGCGAAGACGATGTCCTGACGCCCGCCAT
>JAQSWE010000038.1 GCA_029266795.1 Alphaproteobacteria bacterium
ATCATGGATGAATAAGCCTGAATAAGGCGGTTCATTCTATATTTGCTGGGGCAAAGCCATGAGCCATGCGGACGATTACAGATCGCGTCAGAAAACTTCCGTTGCGGGGTTTCTGTTCATGCCTCAGTTTCGCATGTGTTTTCAGGGGTTTTCGCACCTGTTCCCCGTTTTCATGCGCTGCCTTGCGCAAGTCTTCGCCGAAGCCAAGCTGATTCCCCCGACGCATAACGCGCTGAATTACGGCGCGAAAGAAGTTCCCAATACCCACCTGTTCGACCTGTTCGGCACGGCCTGGTTCACGTTGCGCGTGACGCGCGCCTCCGCGCACCAGTGGTCGATGTTTACCGGCGTGGTGTTGATGGTGATGATGATGCTCCTCGCGGTCGGCTCGTTCTTCCTGCGCGTGGTATTCGGCGTGGGCAACGCCGTGCAGGCGCAGTTGTTCCTGCCGCGCGTCCTCGAACACCCTTGCAACCCGTATGGCGGCTGCACCGGCGGCCCCGGCGAAACGGCGATCACGGGCGGTACCAGCACGATCACCGCGCCCGGCGGCCTGTTCGACACGCGCGTGAACGATGCGGCGGTATCGACCGACTATGCGCTGATGGTTTTCGACAAAATCCTGCGCCAGGCGGCAACCGCGCCTGTCGGTAACGGCGGCATCCTGCAAAACGCGCTCGTCGACCTCATGCGCGTCTACAACACCGGCATGACGCTGATCGCGGGCGTGGTGACGCTCTGGATGATCACCTCCATCGTCATCGCAACCGCGCGCACCGGCAAGCTGGGCGGCGGCCGCCACAACATGGTCTGGGCGCCGATCCGCATGATCTTCGCGCTCGGCATCATCTTCCCGCTCGGCGCACAAGGCTTTTCGGCCGGCCAGTACATGGTCATGAAACTCGCCGAATGGGGCTCCAACCTCGGCACCAAAGGCTGGGTGCAGTACATCGGCGGCGTCGTGGGCGACCAGAACCTGCTGGCGCCTTTCTCCGTCGCCAATGCCACCTCGATTGCGGCGGGCGTGAACAAGGTCATGGTCTGCCAGATCGCCTTCAACTCGGCATTGCAGAACATCACCGGCGGGCTCGATCCGCAGCAGGTTATCCGCGTGAAGCAGGACACGACCAACCGCACGGGCTGGGTCGCCAACCGCTACACCAACAACACGGATGCGAATATCTGCGGCACCATCACTTACGGCTTCGATTACGGCGCGAACTCCGACGCCGGCGCGGTGCTGGCGAATACGGGCGTGACGACCCCGATGGACCCCGCTTCCGCCACGCTTGCCGCCAACCCGGCAAACCGCACGCAATACACCAACACGAATACAGAAATGAACCTGCGCGTGGCGGAATTCCGCTCCCGCATGCTGGGCGCATTGCCGCCGCTGCTGTCTGAAAACATGGATATTGGCGCCGATATCGGCTCCGGCACGGGCGGCGGGCAGATCGTCACGCTCGGCCGCCAGCTGGCTTGCGGCTTCGTCGCGCGCCGCTGGGAAACCACGACACCCAACCCCGTCGGCCTGCTCTCCGCGCCTTATGCGGCCTGCCCCGGCGGCACATCCGCGCCCGCGGCTGACCCTGATGCCTCGATCCCGCAGCGTCAGGTCGGCATGATCATGGATGCGATCCGCTGCACCTATGACGGCTCCGCGCCGATATCGCCGACCAGCCCCGGCTGCGGCGGCGGCCCCTTCGCGAAAGACGCGCTGATGAACTACGTCACCGGCCCGAACGGCATGGTGTTCCAGATGCAGCGCCGCGGCTGGGCGGGCATGGGCATGTGGTATCAGGAAATTGCTTCGCTCAACTCGCAAGTGGCAGGCTCGCGCGAGCCCGTCGCGTCGGTCGAACCCGGCACCCTGTGGGAAGGCGCCACCAAGGGCGGCTTCTGGCAGAACCTGAAATGCGCGGGCCGCCGCATCGTCGGCCGTCCCTGCAAGAGCCCCGAGATCGAGGAAAAAGCGGCTTCCATCCTTGGTGAATACGACGCTTGGTGGGCGACCGCGTCGCGCCCCGGCGCGCCTGCGAACACGCCGCTCGGCAGCATGGGCGGCGCCGCCCGCACGCAGGACGTGCAGCCCTCCTCTTCGGGCGGCGGTCTTCGCACCGTGATCTCTGTCATTAAATCGGTCGCCTTCGGCGGCGGTGGCGGCCTGCTGAACTGGGTCACGGAGCGGATTATGGGACGCCCCGGAGACACGTTCATCTTCAGCGCGGTCGACACGGCTGCGACCAACACATATCCGCTCGCACAGCTTACAAGCGCGGGCTATAAAGTCATCTACGACTCGCTGCGCATTCTGGCTGGCCTGACGATCATCCAGATCCTGACGGCCGGCAAGCTGTTCACGGTGTCGGGCGGTATCGGCTTTGCGGCCTCCGCCGTTGCCAACATTCTTTCCACCCTCTCGACGACCATGCTTGTGGCGGGCGTGATGATCGCCTTCTACCTGCCCGTGCTGCCCTTCCTGCGCGTGGCTTTCGCCGTCCTGACCTGGATGACGTCCGTGTTCGAAGCGGTCCTGATGGTGCCGATCGCGGCGCTGACACACCTGGGCACCGAGGGCGAGGGGCTTGCGGGCGGTGCGCGCACGGCCTGGATCCTCTGGCTCAACGTATTGATGCGTCCGATTCTGGTCGTCTTCGGCTTCGTGGGAGGGATGCTGATCTTCAACGCCTTCGCGACATTCTTCCATACGTCCTTCGCGCAAGGGGCGCAGTCGCTGATTGCGTCGAACAACGCCTTTACGGGCCTTATCGCCAGCGTGACGTATTCGGTTGTTTACCTGGGCACGCTGTATACTGCGGCCAACACGTCCTTCAAGCTGATGGACGTGATCCCGAACGCGATGATGCGCTGGATGGGCGGGTCGCCTGACCACAGCATGGACGACCACAATGACGGCAACATGCTGATGGCTGCGAAGATGATGGAGGGCATGGCCCCCAAATTCGAAATCGGCGGCAAGAAGAAGCTCGACAAGGACGATATCCCGGGCGTATCCAATGCCGGCGGCGACGGCGGCCCCAAGAGTGGCGGCGCAGGACGCGGCATGGGGGCCGGCACCGGCGGGCAGGCGGGCAGGGGTTCAGCCAAAGCCTGACGCAGATCGCTCGCTTGAAAATAAATTTGCAAGCCGCCGGTCGCTTTCAAGCCTCCGGCGGTTTGTATTTCGCCGATCCCCTTGTGCTGGTTCAGTTTTTCGCACCCATACAATTTTGCATAAATTCACGTAAATTTGACGGTTTTAGGAAAAAGGCGTATCATGAAAGAATAAGCCTGATTTAGGTGTGTGTGTCTGTTTTTGTCGGGGTTTTCACCATGAGCGACGCCAGAGAATCGAACCGCATCAAGGGAACAAATGTGGCGGCATTTATGTTCTTGCCGCAGTTCCGGATGTGCTTCCAGGGTTTCTCCCACATCTATCCGGTGTTCATGCGGGTCCTTGCCCTCATGTTCGTGCAGGCAAAGCTGTTGCCCGATGACCATCCGGCGCTGCATTACGGGGCGCAGGGCGTCCCCAACACCCAGATTCGCGACCTGTTCGGCGAAGCATGGTTCACGCTGCGCACGACGCGCGCCACCACCTTCCAGTACGGCATGTTCGGCGGCATCATCATGATGATGGTGACGCTGGCGGCTGCCATCGGCACCTTCTTCATGCGCATCTTCTTGGGTCTCGGCGAAGTCGCGCAGGCGCAGATTTTCGCACACCCCGCGGATCCCTACGGCACCGGCCTGACCGACATCTCGGGCGGTACTGCCGGCATCACCGGCGCTGCGGGCCTCTTCGATTCACGCGTCAACGGCGCGGGCATCTCGACCGACTACGCGCTTATGGTTCTCGACAAAATCCTCCGCCAGGCTGCAACTGGCGTCCCGGGCAACGGCGGCGCGCTGCAGAACGCGCTTGCGGGCCTGATGCAGGTCTATAACTCGGGCGTGCTGCTGGTTGCGGGCGCCATGCTGTTCTGGATGGTTCTCTCCATCATCGTTGATTCGGCGAAAACCGGCCTCTTCGGCGGCGGCCGCCACAACATGGTCTGGACGCCGATCCGCGTCGTCTTCGCGCTTGGCATCATGATCCCGCTCGGCAACCAGGGCTTCTCCTCGGGCCAGTATGCGGTGATGAAACTGGCTGAATGGGGTTCCAACTTCGGCTCGACGGGCTGGCTCACCTATGTGAACGGCGTTGTCGGCGACCAATCCCTGCTCTCGCCCTTCTCGGCCGCCAACGCGACCTCGCTCGTCGCCGGCCTGAACAAGGTGCTCGTGTGCCAGGTCGCGTTCAACGCGTACCTGCAGCAGTCGACGACCCCCGGCTTCGATCCGCGCCATGTCATCCGCGTGAAAACGGATGCCACCAACCGTACCGGCTGGGTTACGAACCGTTATACCAACGACACCGACCCCAACGTCTGCGGCACGATCACCTACGGCACCAGCGCCAACAACGCGACGGAAGACACGTCCCTGATGCTGGCGAACGCGGGCCCCACCACGCCCATGGACGCAGCGTCGACGGCGGCAGCGACCGGTGCCAACCGCGCGGCCTATACCAACTATAAGGCGACGATGGCGACGGCGGTGGCGAACTTCCGCAACACCATGATGGGCGCGCTGCAGAACCAGCTGAACGATTCGCCGACCGGTGCCTCCGGCTCGGGCGGCCCGGTCATCCAGGCCGGCCGCCAGCTTGCCTGCGATTTCGTGGCGCGCCGCTTCGGCAACCCCGGCCAGGCCAACAACCCGGTCGGTGCGCTTCCTGCCCCCTATAACCACTGCCCCGGCGGCATGACCTCCGGCGCGGCCGACCCCACCGCGGCACAGCCGCAGGCGGAACTCGACGCGCTGATGCAGGCGATCAACCAGGCCTATGACGGCGGCGTTGCACCCGATGGCGCGCCCGGCTCGGCGAAAGCCAGCCTCATGGGTTATATCCGCGGCGGCGACATGATGACAGAAATGCGCCAGCGCGGCTGGGCAGGCATGGGCATGTGGTACCAGGACATCTCCTCCATGAACGGCCTGCTGCAATCGGCGCGCGAGCCGACGGCGACCGTCGAACCCGGCACGCTCTGGGAGGGCGCCGGTAAAGGCGGCTTCTGGTCGTCGGTGTGGAACACCATGAAATGCGCAGGCCGCAAGCTGTTCGGCCGCGCCTGCAAAAACCCCGAAATCGAGGAAAAAGTGGTCGGCGTCATGGCAGACTATGACCGCTGGTGGCAGGACGCGTCGCGCCCGGGCACCGCGGGCCGCACGGATTACAATACCGCGCAGCGCTCCAGCGACCTGAATCCCGCCGCAGGCAGCAGCTTCTGGTCTATGATCTCGTTCCTGAAGAACCTCGCGACAGGTGACCTGAACATCGTGGACTGGATTATCTCGAAAATCTGGCCCCGCGCGGAAGATATGTTCCTCTTCAAGGCGGTCGACCTGGCTGCGACCAACACCTATCCGCTCGCTTCGCTCGCTGACACGGGCTACAGCATCATCGGCACAGCGACCACGATCATGGTGCTGCTGACCGTGCTGCAGATCCTGTCGAGCGCGGAGATCGCAACATTCTCCGGCGGCGGTGGTCTTGCGGTATCGGCACTGGCGAACGGTCTTGCGACGATTGCGATGACCATGATGATTGCGGGCGTGATGATCGCCTTCTATCTCCCGGTTCTGCCGTTCCTGCGCGTGGCTTTCGCGGTCCTCACCTGGATGACCTCGGTGTTCGAGGCTGTCGTGATGGTGCCGATCGCGGCGCTTGCCCACCTGACGTCGGAAGGCGACGGTCTTGCGGGCGGTGCGCGCACGGCCTGGATTCTCTGGCTCAACGTGCTGATGCGCCCGATTCTGGTCGTGTTCGGCTTCGTCGCGGGGATGCTGATCTTCAATACTTTCGCGGTCTATTTCCACACGACCTTCAGCCAGGGCTCGGCTGCGGTCATGGCCTCGAACGGCAACCCGATCATGAAAATCCTCGGCCAGGTGGCCTATTCGGTCATCTATCTGGGCACGCTGTACACGGCGACAAACACGTCCTTCAAGCTGATGGACCTGTTCCCCTCGGCGCTGATGCGCTGGATGGGCGGCTCGCCTGACCATAGCATGGACGATCATAACGACGGCATGATGCTGGCCGGTACCCAGCTGCTGGGTTCCATGAAGCCCAACTTCAAGCTGCACAAAGCACCCGGCGGCAGCGCTCCCGGTGCCGGCGGTACCCGAGCCGGGGCTTAAAGGCATCGTCCGAAGAAATCACCGCCGGATCGCAAGATCCGGCGGTTTTCTTTTGGAAAAACCATACGGGACTTATGTACCTGTAAAATTTTGCATAAATGCCCGTAAATTTGACGGTTTTAAGAAAAAGGCGTAGAATGAGAGAATAAGCCTGATTTAGGTGTGTGGATTATTTTGTCGGGGCATCACGCATGAAACGCATTAGAAAACCTAAGCTTAATCAAGGCGTTCGCGCCGAAGACGAGCTGATGGTCAACCCCTATATGGCCCGCCGCCTGCGCGATGCCATGAACAACATGCGCGTCCCCCGCATTAAGGCCAAATCGACTGCCGCTTTCATCTTCCTGCCCCAATTCCGCATGTGTTTCGAAGGGCTCGCGCATCTTTACCCCGCCTTTATCCGCACCATGGCGACGCTGTTCGCCGAAGTGAACCTGATTCCCCCGACTCACCCCGCGCTCGAGGCGGATGCCATCACCAAGAAAACCTACGGCTTCCGCAAGCTTGTCGGCGAGGCATGGTTCCGCCTGAAGACCCAGCGTGCGACGGCCTATCAGTGGAGCATGTTCGGCGCGGTCATCATGATGATCGTGGCCTTTACCGCCTCGATGGGCGCGTTCTTCGCGCGCATTTTCATGGGCGTCGGCGCGGTTGCACAGGCGCAGATCTTCGAAGCCTTCCGCCATCCCGGCGACCCCTACGGCAAGGGCGCGGGCGTGACAGAACTGGATGCGACCGCCGGCACCATTACGGGTGCGACCGGCCTCTTCGACCTGCGCGTGCAGGGCAACGGCATTTCAAGCGACTACGCGCTGATGGCGCTCGACAAGGTGTTGCGCCAGGGCATGGCGAGCAACCCGACCGGCGGCGCGCTGCAAAATGCGCTCGGCGGCTTGATGCAGATTTACAACTCCGGCATGCTCGTCGTCGCCTGCCTGATGATCGGCTGGATGGTGATCTCCGTCATCATCGACACCGCGAAAACCGGCACGGTCGGCGGCGGCCGCCACAACATGGTTTGGGTGCCTATCCGCGTCCTGTTCGCGCTTGGCATCATGTTCCCGCTCGGCTCCGCCGGTTTCTCGGGCGGCCAGTACATGGTCGTGAAGCTCGCGGAATGGGGCTCCAACTTCGGCACGCGCGGCTGGGCAACCTATGTTGCTTCTGTCGTCGGCAACCAGACGCTTCTGTCGCCCTATACTGTTTCCAACAACACCAACGTCGTGACCTCGATCAGCAAGATCATGGTCTGCCAGGTCGCCTACAACACTTACCTGCAGCAGCGCACCGGCGCGCTCGACCCCGACCAGGTGATCGAGCGCAAGCAGGACACGATGGCGGCAGCACCCGGTACGCCCCAGCAGAGCCAGCTCTATATCACCAACCGCTACAGCAACAACACGGCGCCCAACATCTGCGGCGCGATCAAGTATGCGACGGCGGCGAACGCCGACGACAACAACCAGTTCCTCGACTGGAGCACGACGGCGCCCAACACCGCCATGACCGCGTCGACGTCGACCGCGACCATGCCCGACAACAATTACAAGAACGTCGGCATGACGACCGCCGTGCGCGGTTTCCGTGACGCCATGCGCGGCGCGCTGGCGCCGGTGCTGGCTGACACCCCGACAGGCGTGGGCGCAGGCACCGTCGTCGACGAGGCGCGCCAGTTCGCTTGCGCGTTCGTCTCCCGCCGCTTCAGCGACGGCGGCGGCGCGGGCAACCCGGTTGCCGACATCCCGATGTGCGCAGGCGCGACCGCGGCTGCGACCGATCCCGACGCGTCCCGCCAGCAGACCATGCTGAATACCATGCAGGCCGCGATGATGGCGGCCTTCACAGGCGGCGGCAAGGCAGCGCTCGACGGCTATATCGGCACGACCTCTGCAAGCCCGATGATGACGGAAATGTCGACGCGCGGCTGGGCTGGCATGGCGATGTGGTATCAGGACATCGCGAACCTGAACAACGTGAAATACACCGCGCAGGAACCCATGGCGACGGTTGAGCCCGGCTCAATCTGGTCCGGCTCCGGCGGCGCGGGCTGGGAGCGTTGCGCGGGTGACTCGAACGAATCCGGCGAGCAGTGCAAAATCTCCGGCCTCGAAGACAAGATCTTCAGCGTCATGAACGAATATGACCGCTGGTGGGGCGTCTCCGCCCTCGCGGGCGCGCCCGGCAAGGCGGCAGCGCCGGCATCGACCACGGCGAACCAGGAGTTGAACCCCTCCGTCGTTTCCTCGATCGGCTCGATTCTGTCCTGGATCGGCAACGTCTCGATTGGCGACAACGGTATCCTGACCGTGTTGACGCGTTTCATCTTCCCGCGCGAATTCGGCGTGTTCCTGTTCAAGGCCGTCGACCTGTCGGCGACCAACACCTATCCGCTCGCGCAGCTGTCGGATACCGGCCATAGCGTGCTCGGCATCGGTGCGCTGCTCTGGGCCGGTGTTTCGATCCTGCAGGCTGTTTCCACGATTGACGGCGCGGGCTTCTCGCTGGGCAAAGGTCTTGCCTTCTCGGCGCTGATGGGCGCGCTTGCCTCCGTCGGCTCGATGATGATCCTGGCCGGCTGCGTGATCTCCTTCTACCTGCCGGCGCTGCCGTTCATTCGCGTGGCGTTCTCCGTGCTCACCTGGCTGACCTCGGTTTTCGAGGCGGTCGTGATGGTGCCGGTCGCGGCGCTCACCCACCTCTCGACCCAGGGCCCCGGGCTGATGGGCAACCACGGGCGGACGGCCTGGACGCTGTGGTTCAACGTCTTCATGCGACCCATCCTGACCGTGTTCGGCTTCGTCGCCGGCATGCTGTGCTATTCCACCTTCGCCGTGTTCTTCCACACGACGTTCGAGGAAGGTGCGGCGCGCGTCATGTCGACCAACTGGTACCCGATGAAGATTTTGGCCAAGGTCGCTTATTCGGTCATCTATCTCGGCACGCTCTATGCGGCCGCGAACACCTGCTTCAAGCTGCTCGACGTGTTCCCGAACCACCTGATGCGCTGGCTCGGCGAATGGGGCGCGAAACAGGATACCGCGCTGCTCGACGGACGCACCAACATCGGCGGCGGCCTCGGCTTCGCCGGCGCGTCGCTGATCAAGCAGGTCGAACAGGCCGTCCCGATGAGCCAGCACTGGAACGTCAACAACCTGATCGTGCGCGATGCGGATATGGCCCTCACGAACCCGAACAGCGTGGTTTCGCGTGCGGCCGCCCTTGCCGCCAAGGACGAGCAGCTCACCGACTCGGCGCTCGCGCGCAAGCAGACGGATGCGGCGCTGGCCCGCCAGCGCATGACGCCCGAGGAGCGCGAGCAGCTGAACAACCTGTCGTCGCAGCGCGACAAGGACCGCTTCCTGCAGCACAAGTTCCTCGAGCAGGAGAACAAGAACTTCAAGCGCTTTGGCTTCGAGCAGGGCCACGGTTTCTCCGCCTCCACCTTCGGCAAGAAGGGCGCGATGGAACTTGGCATGCTTCGCAAGGGCCATATCGGCAGTATCGGCTTCGATGCGACGGGCCGCACCTTTGGCTCTGGCCAGCGCAGCGGGAAGGACAATGACCAGGGCTTCCGTGCACTGGACGGCGATCCGGCGCTTGGCCGCGGCCAGCTGGCGGGTGCTTCCATTTCGGACAGCGCGCTCGACAGCACGCTTTCCGGCCGTGGCGGTTTCCGCGGCATGGACGGCATGAACCAGAACCAGATTGATGCAGTGACGGACAAGATCCAGAAACAGATGTCCGGCGCCGACGCCTTGAACTATGCCCGCATGTCGCCGGCAGACCAGAAGCAGTTCATCCGCGAATACTACGAAACCGACCCTGCGCTCTTCGCCCCCGGCATCGGCCGTATCGGCAAGGAAAACATGTTCGGCTACATCGCGGCTGAAGATGAATTGCGCGTGATCAAGAAACTGGGCCTTGGGGACACCGCCTTTGAACAGGCGACCGTTGAAGAGCGCAAGACCATCGGCTATACCGAGGCGATGTGGCAGAAGGAAAACCGCGGCTCCGACATCCAGACGCAGTGGGGCTACATGACGCGCGAGGAGAAAGCCTATGTGGCCGCCGCCCATGCGGGTCGTGAAAAAGGCCGCGTGCATTTTGCCGAAACCGAAATGTCGGGTGCCGAACGCTTGGCCTTCCGCGCGGCAGATGTGAATGTCCGCGAGCAGTTCCTGGAAGCGAAATACGCCGAGCACATCCTGCGCGGCCTCGTTTCCCGCGGCATTGCGAGCGAAGACAAGCTCGCCGACCTCCACAAGGAGAACACGGCGCTTGCCAAGAAAATCTTCAAGGAATGGCCGACCCCGTAAAGGGCAGGCAAGCCTAAGATCCAAAGTACCCGCCGGGGGCATTCCCCGGCGGTTCCTTTTTTAGGGCAGACGCAGCTCTCCGGATGGTTAGGTTTTTATTAACCTTATGAGATTGCAGGGCAATTCCATCCCCTAAAATTTTGCATAAATGTCCATAAATTTGACGGTTTTAAGAAAAAGGCGTACAATTTAAGAATAAGCCTGATCTAGGTTCCGGTCTTTATTTGCAGGGCAAAACCATGAGCGATTCCAAGCATAAGGGTTTAATTGCGGACGGTCTTCGCGCACTGGCGGAGCTCCGCAAGGAGAAAAAGGCCGAGGCAACAGTCGAGAGATTCGCCACCGGCGAGCGCGTACAGGTACGCCGCACCCTCACCGATGTGCAGAAAGCCGCCAGCCCTTGGGCCGAAAAACGCGCCCTGATGAAGAAAGAGATCGCAGAAGGCAAGCGCAAGCCGTTCCGCATCAAAGGCTCGGCCGTCGCCGCCTTCATGTTCCTGCCGCAATTCCACCTGTGCTTCCGTGGCTTCTCCCACATTTATCCCGTATTCATGCGCATCCTTGCGCAGGTTCTCGTGCAGGCCGCGCTGCTGCCGGAAAACCACCCTGCGGTCAATTACGGCGCCGAAGGTGTGCCCAATACCAGCTTCCGCAAGATGATGGGTGATGTCTGGTTCAACCTGCGCACGACGCGCCGCACGGGCATGTACCAGTACGGCATGTTCTCCGTCGTCGTCATGATGTTCGTTGCCCTGACCGCCACCATCGGCACCTTTTTCGCGCGGATCTTCCTGGGTATCGGCGAAGTCGCGCAGGCGCAGCTGTTCTTCACCCACCCCGGCAACCCCTATGGCGGCGGCGCGGGCCAGACCAACATGGGCAACGTCGGCAACATCACCGGCGCGGGCGGCCTCTTCGACAGCCGCGTGACCAACAACAACATCTCGACCGATTACGGCCTGATGGTGCTGGACAAGATCCTGCGCCAGGCGGCTGCGAACACCCCCAACGGCGGCGCGCTGCAGAACGCGCTGGCCGGCATGATGGGCGCCTACAACACCGGCGTCATCACGATCGCCTGCGTGATGATGCTGTGGATGATCGTCTCCATCGTTATCGACACCGCCAAGACCGGCGTGTTCGGCGGCGGCCGCCACAACATGGTATGGGCGCCGATCCGCGTGATGTTTGCGCTCGGGCTCCTGTTCCCCCTCGGCTCCGGCTTCTCGTCGGGCCAGTATGCCGTCATGAAACTCGCCGAATGGGGTTCGAACTTCGGTACGCGCGCCTGGTCGCAATACGTGGCGGGCGTGGTGGGCGACCAGTCTTTGCTGGCGCCCTTCGCGGTCAACAACGCAACATCTCTCGTCAACAGCATCAGCAAGGTGATGGTCTGCCAGGTGGCGTTCAACACATACCTGCAGCAGACGCAAGGCGGCCTGCCCCCCGACCAGGTGATCCGCCGCGTGCAGGATACGACGCCCAACCTTTCCACGATCACGAACCGCTATACAAACAACACCGGCTCCAACGTCTGCGGCACGATCAGCTATTCGACCGCAGGCTCGACCGACGACATGGACCGCTTCCTGAGCTGGTCGGCGGCCACGCCCTCCACGCCCATGACGGCATCGACGCCGATCGCGAGCGGCACCGATTATAACACTGGCGGCGCGCGCCTTCCGCAACGCGATGCGCGGCGCGCTGGAACCTGCGATGCAGGATAGCGCAACGAGCGCGCTCGGCTCCGGCGGCACGGTCATCGAAATGGCCCGCCGTTTCGCCTGCCGCTATGTCGCGCGCAAATTCCCCGATGGCGGCTCGGGCACCAGCCCGGTTTCCGCGATCCCGCAATGCGATGCGGCGACGACCGCCGCTGCCGCTGCCGACCCCACGATCGCGGAGCAGCAGGGCATGGCGAACCAGATGCAGACCGACATCATGACCGCGTATGAAGGCCCCGGCAAAACGGCGCTGACGACCTATATCGGCGGCCCGATGGTCGCGCAGATGCAGCAGCGCGGCTGGGCCGGCATGGGCATGTGGTACCAGGACATTTCCAACATGAACGGCCTTATGGCGGGCGCGCAGCAGCCGACCGCGACCGTTGAACCCGGTTCTGTATGGATCGGCGCGGGCAGCTCGCATTGGCTGCGCTGCATCGGCTCTAAAATCATCGGCCGCTCCTGCCGCATCTCGGGCCTCGAGGAAAAAGTCCTCGGCGCGCTCGACGGCTACGACAAATTGTGGGCGAACTCGACCGCCCCCGGCACGCCCGGCCGTACGCTCAACACGGCGGCGACCGGCGGCCGCGACATCAACACCGGCACCAGCGGATCCTTGAAAAGCCTGATGTCGGCCTTCAAGAACCTCTCTGGCGGCGACAACAACATCGCGGTCACGCTGGCCCGCTTCTTCGTGCCCAGCTACGGCGGCGCGTTCATCTTCCGCTCAGTCGACCTGGCTGCCACCGGCACCTATCCGCTGGCGCAGCTGGCGAATACCGGCCACAGCGTGCTGATGACGGGCGGCTTGCTCTGGGGCGGCGTCACGCTCGTGCAGGCGGTCTCGACGCTGAAAGGCTTCGGCTTCTCGCTCGGTATCGGTGTTGCGGTCTCCTCGCTCATCAACCTGTTCGCAACCGTCGGCTCGACGATGATCATCGCGGGCCTGATGATTTCCTTCTACCTGCCCGCGCTGCCCTTCCTGCGCGTCGCTTTCGCGGTGCTGACATGGATGGTGTCGGTATTCGAGGCGGTCGTGATGGTGCCTGTTGCGGCGCTTGCGCACCTGGTTTCGACTGGCGATGGCCTGACAGCCGGACAGCCCCAGCTGCGCACGGCCTGGATCATGTGGCTCAACGTCCTCATGCGCCCGGTCCTGACGGTGATGGGCTTCGTGGCCGGCATGCTGATCTATAACGCCTTCGCGGTCTATTTCCACACGACCTTCAGCCAGGGCGCGGCGTCGGTTATCAGCTCGCAGAACTACTTCATGGCGCTGATTGCCAAGGTCTGCTACTCGGTCATCTATCTCGGCACGCTCTACACTGCCGCGAACACCTCGTTCAAGCTGCTCGACATCTTCCCGGAAAACCTCATCCGCTGGATGGGCGGCTCGCCGGATCGCAGCATCTCGTCCTCGCTCGGCCAGGGTCACGACGGCAATATGTACGCCGCGACCCGTGTCGTCACCTCGCTGCAGCGCGACATCCCGCAGTCGGACCATTACGCGATCCGTCCGGGCAACCCGTCGAAGGCCGATCAGGCCGCGCTTGCCAGCCGCGCCGACAACCTCAAGTCGAGTTCGCAGGGCAAAATCATGTCGAAAGAAGAACGCCAACTCGCGGCACAAGACAGGGCGCATACGATCGGCTCGATGAACGCCAAGGAAAAGGCGAAGTTCTCGGCCATGACGCCCGACCAGCAGGACAACTTCCTCGCGCAGAAATTCAAGGAAAACGCGAACAGCCGCTATTTCCGCCTGCCATGGGAAAAGGGCCTGACCGGCAAAACGGGGTACAAGACTTAAAGTCCCCATCCACTGAAAAGATAAAACCGCCGGGCCTCAAAACCCGGCGGTTTTCTTTTGGGCAGTTCCCCGTAAACCATAAAAAATGTTGTTTTTCCGTGCCTTGCATCGCCGGACGCAGGGCGGTATAGTATGGCCAGTGTATAAACGAAGTTAACCCGTTGGATTATCAGGAGATTTAAATGGCGCGTACCGGTTTGTTCAAGGGTCTGCTGTTTGCCGTACTGGTCGGCGTTTCAACGGTCGCTTATGCGCAAGAGACGCCCCCAGCCATGCACGCTGTCGCCATGCATGGCACACCGAAATACCCCGCCGATTTCACCCATTTCGAATACACCAATCCTGACGCGCCCAAGGGCGGGGAAATCAAGCTGGCCGCCGCCGGTACCTTCGATACGCTGAACGGCTTCATCATCAAGGGCGTGCCGGCGCCCGGCATCGGCATGATCTACCAGCCGCTCACCTCGAAATCCGATGACGAGGCGTTCACCCAATATGGCCAGATCGCGGAAAGCGTCGAGATGCCCGAAGACCGTTCCTGGGTTGCCTTCAACCTGCGCAAGGAAGCGAAGTGGAGCGACGGCAAACCGCTCACCGCAGACGATGTCGTGTTCACGTTCAATACGCTGATGAAAGACGGCCATCCGTTCTACCGCGCCTATTACGCCAACGTGAAGGAAGCGAAGGCGGAAACCCCGACCCGCGTGAAGTTTACCTTCAGCATGGCGGGCAACCGCGAACTGCCGCTGATCATGGGCGAGATGCAGGTGCTGCCGAAACATTACTGGGAAGGTAAAAAATTTGACGCCACGACACTCGAAGCGCCCATCGGCTCCGGCCCGTATAAAGTAAAGTCCGTCGATGCCGGCAAGCGCATCGTCTACGAGCGCGTGAAAAACTGGTGGGGCGAAAACTTGCCCGTCAACAAGGGACAGTATAACTTCGACACGATTGTGTACGATGTCTACCGCGACGAAACCGTGCTGCTGCAGGCATTATTCGCCGGCGAATACGATTTCCGCGCCGAAAATCAGGCGAAAGCGTGGAATTCGGAGTACAACACAGTTCCTGTCAAAGAAGGCTGGATCAAGAAGGAAGAAATCCATCACAGCCTGCCGTCCGGCATGCAGGGATTCATCTTCAACACGCGCCGCCCGATCTTCGCCGATGCGCTGACGCGCCGCGCGCTGGGTTATGCGTTCGACTTCGAATGGTCGAACAAGCAGTTCGCCTTCGGCTCCTACAAGCGCACCAATAGCTACTTCGATAACTCCGAACTGGCATCGACTGGCCGTCCGCAGGGGCGCGAGCTGGAAATCCTCGAAAAATACCGCGGCAAAATCCCGAACGAAGTCTTCGTCGACGAATTCAAGAGCCCGTCCACGAACGGCACCGGCAGCGATATGCGCGATAACCTTTCGATGGCAAAGCGGCTGCTGGCGGAAGCCGGCTGGGGCATGGGAGCCGGCAAGGTGCTGGTCAGGGGTGCGGAGGTCCTGAAATTCGAAATTCTGCTTTCCAGCCCGATGTTCGAACGCTGGACAGCGCCCTTCGTCGCCAACCTTAAAAAACTGGGCGCGGTCGTAACCGTGCGCTCGATCGACCCGACGCAGTACCAGAACCGCATGGATAATTTCGATTTCGACATCACGGTCGGCAGTTTCGGCCAGTCGCTCTCGCCCGGCAACGAGCAGCGCGATTTCTGGGGCTCCGACAAGGTTAACGTCAAGGGCAGCCGCAACCTGATCGGCATCAAGGACCCCATCGTCGACGAGCTCATCAGCCAGATCATCACCGCGAAAGACCGCGAGGAGCTGGTGGCGACCACGCGCGCGCTCGACCGCATCCTGCTCTGGAGCTATTACCTGATCCCGCATTGGCACATCGATTATTTCCGGATCGCCTATTGGGACAAGTTCGGCCGCCCCGAGATCACGCCCAAATACGGTCTCGGCATTCCCGACAGCTGGTGGTACGACACAAAAAAAGCGGCAACCGTCGCCGAGCGCCTGAAAACGCTGAAAAAAGAATAGCGCCCGAAGGGATAACGCCGCCGTGCTCGCATATACTATAC